>DATGFZ010000440.1:0-4608 GCA_035308805.1 Puia sp.
AAAAAGACTTTGTATTTCTTTTATCGTCGCCATTTCTCCTTCGAAATGCACGACGTTATAACACCAGTTTGCCATAGTTAGCTTTTTAAATTGTTGATGATGCTGTTGGTTCCTGTATTGTTCCCGCAAGACTTTTGTTCAGTATATAATCTGCGGCGGCCTGCGCCTGGGTGGCTGCTTTCAGAATCAGTTTTTTGTCGTCGCGCAATACTTTCAGCCAGCCTTTTATGTAAGCCGCACTGTTAGCCAGGGTTCGTTGTCCGATTCCTGCCATGGCGCACAGAAAGGCTGCGGTTAATTCTGCGGTTAATTCTTCTTTGCTGTATAATTCATTTCCAAAACCGTCTGACGAAACGAGCTCATTTCTGTTCAGTCTTTTCTGATGACCGGTGCTGTGGGCAAGTTCATGAAAAAGGGTTTTATAGTAATCTTCATCGCTGTGAAATCTTTCTGCCGGTGGAATAAATATACGGTCTGCTTTTTTATCATAGCTTGCTTCATCACCCTGATTAATGATTGCCGGTTTTTGCGGCATGGCATCAATAATTTTTTCGCAAGCGTAAATTTTCTCTGTATGGCTCCGAAACTCTTTTTCAACTTTCGGAAACACAATACCGTGAGTTTGGTCAATATTAAAAACGGTATGGCATTTGGGAATGCGATAAGTCAGGTATTCTTCCTCGCCATCAACCTCAATGATTTTTGATTTATTCTCGATGGTTGCCCAGTATACGACCGTGAATCCTTTCTGCCCCCTGCGGATGGTTCCGCCTGCATCCATCGCCTGTTTATAGGTGATAAAATAAGGCGTTTTAAAACCGTTACAGACGGTAATGAAATTGAGCAGAAAAGAATTCCAGCCTTTATAAATGTGTGCTGTGGAAATATTCTTTGGCAGGCCGAGCTCATTCCAGCCTTTGCGCCAAATCACTTCACCTTTTTCGAGTTGCTCCAAAACGAATCCGGTAATTCTTGTATAGGTATCTGTTAGTCCGTTATATTGATTATGCATAAAATGTTTTTGCTGGTAAAAAAGAAAAGCTTCAAGCGTGGGCGTGATGCCGCGTTACTAAAAGGGCAAATCGTCAACAGGTTCATTTGTTTCGTTTGCTGCATAGTTGACTTCTGCTTTTTCATGCTGTTTAGCTGAACCATGGATTTGAATTTTGTTCACGTGGCAGTTCAGTGACGCCTTTGCTTCACCTTTCATGTCATTGTAGGCATTCAGGTAAGCACGGGCATTAAGTTCAACGAGGGTGCCTTTTTTCAACCGTTCTGCAATGCCTGTTCCAAACCAATAGGCACAATTCACAAAGAGTGTAAACTGTTTACCCTCGCCATTCTTTGGTTTGTAATAGTCGTTTACTGCTACTGAAAATTCGACGACCTGTTTTTCGTCTTTCAGTTGTTTTACAACTGCGTCTTTTGTAATTCTTCCGATGATTAACATGACTATTCGTTTTAATGATGAAAAAAAATTTGTAAAAGAAACAGGGAAAAAAGAAAGCAGATAAAAAGCGGCCGGTGTGTTTGGAGGGACACCAAATGGAACGCGGAATAAAAGATGGCATTTGCAGGACAGGACTCAGTGTTTATGCCGAACCATTTGGTTCGAGCTGGTGGCAGCCGCTACCTTGCTTTGCTTTTTTCCCTGATTTTACAAAACCAGTAGCCGTATTTTGTTTTTGGAATTGGTTGCCATCCACTCAAGGGTTGAACGGAGCGTCGCAACGGCCGCGACATCAGCGAACAAGTGCCAGTAACAAAAAATTATTTTCATCAGGAGCAGATATCTTCAATAAAAAAGCAATACACATGACCGCTGCTAATGGAAATGGAAATGATATCCAGCTGTATTTTGCCATGTGCATGAGTATGGACTAAATACTTTTCTGCTGCTGAAATCAAATGTTGTATTTTCCTTTTGCCAACTCTTTGTTCCGGGAAACCAAACAAATGTGTTCTGCTTGTTTTCACTTCAACAAAATGAATCACGTTTTCTTTGCTCGCTATCACATCGATCTCGAAGCGGCCATTTCGCCAGTTACGATGCAGAATATCAAAGTGATGATGCTTTAACCATTCAGCGGCGAGTTCCTCTCCCATTTTTCCTGTATCGATCCACGAACTCATGTTTATACACTTAAAAGATTTTGTTGGCCGTTTGCAACTATTTGTTTGGGATGCGGAAAAGTCAGGGGTCTGTCCAGGCTCCTGAAATGAATGGCTTCGGCAATATGTTCGAGTTCGATTTGTCCGCTACCTGCCAGGTCTGCCATCGTCCTTGCAATTTTCAGAATCCTTGAATACGATCTTGCGGAAAGTTGAAACTCCTGCATTTTCTCCCATAAATATTTCCTCGCCACTCCGTCCGTCCAGCAATATTTCGGAATGTCTTCGTCTTTCATCATCGCATTGCAGAAAACATTTTTAGTTTCTTTAAACCGCTCCAATTGTATTTTTCTTGCAGCCATGACGCGCTTGCGAATTTTCGATGAAGGCTCAACAGCCATTTTATTTTCCATCAGCTCTTTGAGTGGTACGGGGTCGACATTAACATGCAGATCGATTCGCTCCAGCAATGGGCCGGAAATTTTTCTTCGATACCAGTAAAGGGCTCTTTTGCTGCAGGTGCATTGGCGCTCGGAATGTCCGTGATATCCGCAGAAACAGGGATTCATCGCCGCGATAAACATAAACGAAGCCGGAAATTCTACAGCCATTTTCGCTCGGGCAATAAAAACCTTTCTTTCTTCGAGTGGCTGTCTAAGCGCTTCTATCGTTGTTCTTTTGCATTCCCCCAGCTCATCAAGAAAAAGTACTCCATTGTGAGCAAGAGAAATTTCTCCGGGTACAGGGCAGCTTCCTCCGCCAATCAGGGCAATATCACTCGTAGTATGGTGCGGATTACGAAATGGTCTTACTGTAATTAACCCGCCTGTGACATCGGTTGTATTAGACACGCTGTGAATGCGTGTAGTCTCCATCGCTTCTTCGATGGTCATTGGCGGAAGAATGGATGGCAGTCTTTTTGCCAGCATGGTTTTCCCTGTGCCGGGTGGTCCGATGAGCAGGGCGTTATGTCCGCCAGCGGCTGCAATTTCCAGGGCCCGCTTTACATATACCTGGCCGCTCACGTCTTTGAAATCCAAATAATCATTTTCAAACCGGAATGGTAATGGATAGGCTGTTTTGACAGGCTTCGTGCTCCAATCGCTTTGTATGAATTCGACGACTTCATGAAGATGTCTAACCGAAAATACCTGAATGCCGCTTACCAGCGAAGCTTCTTTTGCATTTGGAGCAGGGAGAATGATTCCTTTGAATCCTTCTTTTTTTGAAAGACCCGCCATGCAGAGAGCACCGCGTACCGGGTAAACGCTGCCATCCAGACCAAGTTCGCCGACAAGCAAAAAGTCTCTTAATTTATTTATGTCATGGAGCTCTTCATTGGCAAGCAGTATTCCAACAGCTATTGGCAGGTCGAAAGCAGTGCCGGTCTTGCGGACATGAGCCGGCGATAAGTTGATCACCAGTTTATTTCTTGGCATATGAAATCCGTTAGCGTTTATTGCGACAGCTATTCTGGACAAACTTTCTTTTATGGCATCATCGGGGAGACCGGTGATCTGGTATCCCAGGCCATTGCTTACACTAACTTCGATGGTCACCCGGAACGCATCAATGCCATAGAGTGCACCGGAAAATATTTTTGACAACATAGAAAATTATTTTAGCGGTCAAGATTGATTAATTCATTAGCGCGGATCTCCGTTATATAACGGGTATGGTTATTCGAATCCGGGTAGGTGCGGTAAATGATATTGCCGTTGACCAGGATATGGCTCCCTTTTACAAAAGATCGCTCGGCGAATTCCGCTCCCTTATCCCAGGCAATGACCGTATGCCAGGTCGTACCGTAACGTTTTCCTGCGGCCTCGTTTTTTAGTTTATGATGGGTGGCTACGCGGATCTTTGCCTTTCTGGACCCGCTTTCCAATACTTTAATGACCGGATCTGATCCGACATAGCCGATCAGTTGAACATTGTTTTGTTTCATATTCCTGTTTTTGGTTGATCAAATGGGTTAAGCGAATAGCGGCCGTAAAGGTGCAACGGTAGGAACCCTATAGTCGGTAATTAAAGATTTGTATCCAGATAGAAATATTTCTACCCGTGTAAAAACGGATAGTTTTTTAATACCTTTATGCTGATGGCAACGGAAAAAAGATATTTCCTGTATTGCGAAAAACTGCTTCGCGGAAGGAGCGATAAACTCTATTGTGATGATGCCTGCCGCAACGCCTACTTCAACGAGCAGAAAAAAAATGACCACCAGGCAATCCGTAAAGTGGACCTCGCCTTGAAAAAAAACCGTCGCATTCTCCGCAATGTACTCGGTGATAACAAAACAAAAAGTGTAACGGAAAAGCAATTATTGCAGAAAGGGTATGATTTTATGTACCACACGCATTTTTTTACGACCAAAAACGAAGATGAGTATTGTTTCTGTTATGATTACGGATGGCTTGCCCGTGATGGAAATAAATATATGGTGGTAAAAGAGATGGCGAGGCCACAGAGTTAGCCAGGGAGCAAAGCGGAAAG
>DATGFZ010000441.1:0-8416 GCA_035308805.1 Puia sp.
ATCTTTTTAATAAGAATGGATTTCCCGCATCATCATTTCGTACTGACGATTGGAAAGGAGCTACTGCGGATGCGAAATACAGGCTGGGCGAGTGAATTGGTCAATTTTTTTCATAAAACCACTATACCCTGTCATTTGAGATCGTCCGCAAACGCTGGCTGCTTCGCTTTTGGTCTTTGCGGTGTGATTTAGAAGGATGACTTTGCGACCAGTTGCGGGCTCTCCCAAGCGGTATAGGGCTGTTGACGGACAAGCGAAATGTGCCAATCGATGCGCCACCAGCGTGCAGCGGGCCTGCTCAAAATCCTTTTAAAAAATAATTCCTTTTTTCGCCGCAATAATTTACCTTTGCGCTCCATTTTATGGATGGGTTTTATGACAGCATAAAATTCATTATTGCCCACATGGCTCACAAAGTGTTCCGCACTTGCGGAAACGCCGGCAGGGTGTAATTTAAACACGGTATAAGATGCCCAAGGTAAAAACCAATTCCAGCGCAAAAAAAAGGTTTAAAGTGACTGGCACTGGTAAAATTTCTTTCCAGCGCGCCTACAAACGACATATCTTAACAAAGAAATCAAAAAAACGCAAACGCAATCTGCGCAAGAAAGGATTGGTGAGCAAGCCAAATGCTGATTTTGTGAAAAGATTATTGCGTTTGAAGTAAAACAATCGACAGGCGACTGCTGAGGGTCGTCAGCAAATAAATATAAAATCTAAAATTATTAAATAGTTATGCCACGTTCAGTAAATGCATCGGCTTCCAAACAGCGCAGAAAGCGGATATTAAAGCAAGCCAAAGGTTTTTATGGCAAGCGTAAAAATGTTTATACCGTTGCCAAAAATGTTTTGGAAAAAGGATTGACTTATCGCTATGTTGGTCGTAAATTAAAAAAGAGAGAATACCGCGCGTTGTGGATCGTTAGGATAAACGCCGCTGTGCGGGAAGAAGGATTAACATATTCTGAATTCATTCATAAATTAAATGAAAAAGGAATTGGACTGGACCGCAAGGTTTTGGCTGATCTGGCGATGAACGAGCCGGAATCTTTCAAACAACTTATTGCTTCAGTCAAATAATGATGATTTTTAACTCCTGTTCCTTAAATCCGGCCGGAAGTCGACAGCTTCCGGTTTTTTATTTTGCTGGATTGTTCAAACTTATACATTTGCATTTCGTTTATCGTTCACCGTTGATAAATCGTAAGTAATAAATATTGCCATGAACAACAATACCTACACTGACCTGGTTCAGCAAACCTTCAACTTTCCACAGGAAGATTTCGAGGTTCACAATAATTATCTCCAGTATAATGGCGTTGATCTCAAGGCATTGATCGACAAATATGGTACGCCGCTGAAGCTGACCTATTTGCCAAAAATCGGGGCGCAAATCAAAAAGGCAAAAAAAATGTTCGCCATCGCCTTTAAGAAACATCATTATGAAGGAAAATATTTTTATTGCTATTGCACAAAAAGTTCGCATTTTTCTTTCATTCTGGAAGAAGCCCTGAATCACGATATTCATATTGAAACTTCTTTCGCCTACGATATTGAGATCGTAAAAAAGCTATACGAGCGAAAAAAAATAACCAAAGAAACATTTATCATCTGCAACGGCTTTAAACAAAAGCCTTACGTCAGTCGCATTGCCGGATTATTGAATAACGGGTTCAAAAATGTAGTGCCTATTTTGGACAATAAGGAAGAATTGCAGCAGTATAAAAAATCTGTGAAAGTCCCTTTTAAGGTTGGCATCAGGGTAGCGGCCGAAGAAGAACCCACTTTTCCGTTTTATACAAGCAGGCTTGGCTTCAGGCCGCGCGACGTGCTGGAATTTTATGTGGATAAGATTGAAGGAAATGAAGACCGCTTCCAGTTAAAGATGCTCCATATTTTTTTGAACAAAGGCATCAAGGATGATATTTATTATTGGAGTGAATTGAACAAAGTGATCAACCTTTATTGTCAGCTAAAAAAGATTTGTCCTGAACTCGACTCCATAAACATCGGGGGCGGATTTCCCATAAAACATTCTCTGGGATTTGAATATAATTATCAATTCATGATTAACGAAATTGTGGGCAATATTAAAAAAGCCTGCAAGAGAAATCATGTGACGATGCCGAATATTTTTACGGAATTTGGCAGTTATACCGTCGGAGAGAGCATGGCACATATTTACAGTGTGATTGGGCAAAAAATGCAGAACGACCGGGAGATTTGGTACATGATTGATTCTTCTTTCATCACGACACTGCCTGATACCTGGGGGATCGGCGAACGATTTTTGATGCTGCCGGTAAATAAATGGGACGTCGAATATCAGCGTGTGGTTTTGGGCGGATTGACTTGCGACAGTCACGATTATTATGATTCCGAAGAACACATCAATGAAGTCTTTTTACCAAAATTAAATAATGGGGAGCCACTTTATCTTGGATTTTTTCATACCGGGGCCTACCAGGATCAAATTAGCGGATACGGCGGAATTAAACACTGTCTCATTCCCTCGCCAAAGCACATCGTCGTTGGTCACGACAAAAACGGAAAACTCGTCGATTGGGTTTATGCAAAGGAACAGACTGCACAAAGCATGTTGAAGATTTTGGGATATAGGTAGCAGTTGGTTTTCATTTATTCCTCAACCTGTATTTTTTATTCACTTTGGGGTTATCAAAATAGGCGTTTAATTGTTCTTCGCTCATGTTGCTGTTTTCATCGATGGGAACGTCTATCAATTGAATTTGGGTTTGCCTCATCTCCGTTTTCAAGGTGCTCATTTTCTTAACTATATCTGCATCCTTATCACCGGTCAGGCTATTTTCCTGAGTAGTATATTGAAGTCTTTTTATGGCAGATCTGACCAGCGAAGCGGAATTTTGTTCAGCCGTTTGTTGTGGCGCTACCGTTTCTTTCACCGGGACTAATGTTAAGCCTGCGCTTGGCAAAATCTTGCCCGCATTTTGCGCCCCCGTGCTTGTCTCCGATGAAAGTACAGTTCCGCTCAATGCCGTGGAAGCAGTGGTCAGGTCAAAACTCGTGCGTGCATTTTTTGTTTTCTTGACTTTTTTATCCAATTGTACAAACGCATATTTGAGGCGGAGAATGTAAGTGGAAAGATCTTTTACCGTTTTATTGTATTCACGGAGCATCACGGGATAATTGAGTGCATCTTTTACATAAATTCGTACAACAGCCGTATCATGAATAAAAAATTTATTGGTTCCGACAAAACTCAGTATCAATAATTTTTGTTTTGAAGAATCGGTATCTTTAACAAAATCGTATGGTGGCGACCAGCTAAAGTCATCATCGCATCTTTTTACATTTGTATAATTTTTTATCGGAATGTTGGAAAAGAAATTTATTTCTTCAATGGGGAAGTTACCGGCTTCACATTCTAATTTAAAACTTATCGAGTCACCTTCTTCAATAAACAACGTGTTGCTTACTGTTGGTTTTAAGTGGGACTGGATGATATCCGTAGTAAAAAACACAATCGTGAAGGAAGTATCCACCCGTTGATTCGGGTCATTGAGGTTTTGCACGCCAATGGATACTTTATAAGGATTATCGTATTTCAATTTGCCGGAAAGAAAATAGGATTTTTCCGCTTTGAACGTCAGCAAACCATTATCCTTATTGATCTTTAAACCAAATGGGGAGTTTTTCAGAAACCAAAAATATTGGGATGGGTCTTTGTTGATTTCAAGTTTATAGATCAAAGTCGAGTCAACATGCAGCGTAAAATAAGGATTCAGATTTCTAATCCTTAACAGGCTGTCTTCTGTTTTCTCAGCTTTTTTTATGCTGTCAGTTTTTGCAACAGGAACGGGAAGCGTAGCATCCTGCGAAAAACATTTACCAACAAAGCCTATTAACACGATAATTGACCCAATGTATTTGCGCATTAGTGTACTAATCTCTTTTTGATGAAGCCAAAAAATTAATAGCACGCGAAGTTAACGCATTAACCATAAATAAATAAAAATCCCCCTTGATGAACAAGAGGGATTTACCAACAAAAACCAACTGCTCACGAACCATTTTTAGAGTACGTTCACTCTTAGTTTATAGTTATTTGCTTGGCTGTTTCTTTGGTTTCTTCTTTTTTGGGGAGGTGTAATTTTAACAAACCGTTTTCATATTTGGCTTCAATTCGTTCGGCGTCAATTTTTTCGTCCAAATTGAAACTGCGCTTGAAACTGCGGAAAGAAAACTCCCTGCGAACTGTTTTGTAATCTTCGCTTTTGGTTTCGTCTTTCTTTTCAAAACTGATGGTTAACAAACCATTTTCCACATTCACTTTAAAATCTTCCTTGTTACGACCAGGGGCATTCAATTCAACATGATACGCATCAGTCGTTTCGTGAATATTTACTGGCGGAAAACTCCAGTTGTTCCATTCTTTTCCTGTGAAAGCAGGCAATTCATTAAATAATTCATCAAATAAATTGCTGAAGGTCCTTTGCGGAGCGGGATTGAGTTTTACGATTGACATAATTAATTTCTATTTAGGTTATAAATTTTTGTTGACGCCATGAACTGAACAAAGGATGTACCATTGCCATAAAGCATGCGATTTCGTCAAGATCCAGGATAAAGGAGAGACATAATTTCCGAAAATGAGCCTTTGCGCTGACGTTTATTCATATCAACATATATACTTACGCATATGGGAGATCACATTTCCAGTGCATGAAGAAATATCTTGAAAACAAAATTGGAATTCCCGCCTGTCAGCCAAAACACCAGACAAAGCGACCGGTTCAAATGAGGGTATCCCATGAGAAATAGAATTCCTTCAAACTTTTTCAATAATTTTGCGTTATACAATTCACATAAAAACAAAACAATGTATCCAGAACAAATAGTGACTCCAATGAAGGAACAGCTTACTGACAATGGCTTTTCCGAATTATTGACGGCGGAAGAAGTGGACAAGCAACTGCACGAAAAAGGAACAACGCTCGTGATGATCAATTCAGTCTGTGGTTGTTCTGCAGGTTCAGCACGTCCAGGAGTATTAATGGCTGTTGCCAACAGTCAAAAAAAACCAGATCATCTTACAACAAGTTTCGCCGGCTTTGATATGGAAGCTGTCGATAAACTTCGTGAACATTTGCTTCCTTACCCGCCTTCATCACCAGCGATCGCTTTATTTAAAGATGGTCAGTTGGTCCACATGATAGAACGTCATCAGATAGAAGGCAGACCGGCACAAGTGATTGCGCATAATCTAATGGCAACATTTGACGAATATTGCTGATCAATTTAATCAATACGAGGAGCCTTTCCATATTTGGAGGGGCTTTTTTTTTAAAGGGCAATATTTTCATTTACGCATCACATTGTCGTAATCCCTCCTTTATTGAAGGCTCATCCTTCAATTTCCATTTCTCCTGCAGGTAATCATAATAATCACAAAAATCTGGACAAATCCCGCTTCATACAATTAACTTGCGCCTTAATTATTTAAGACCGGAATAAATTATGTATCCAAATCTCTACTTCGCATTCAAAGACTTATTCAAAGTTGACTGGGGTTTTTTACGATTTGTGAATTCATTCGGATTTTTTGTTGCTCTTTCATTCATCAGCGCTGCAATCGTATTATCAAAAGAACTTAGCCGTAAGGAAAGAGAAGGAATATTGGTCAGCGAAGAAGAAAAAATCATGGTTGGCAAACCTCCTACCGGCCCGGAATTACTCATTAACTTTTTGATCGGGTTTTTATTGGGATATAAGCTCATCGGACTATTTATTTCAAACAGTACCGGCGATGTTGATCCGCGTCAGTACATTTTTTCGTTGCAGGGTAATTTGTGGGCAGGATTGGTCATTGGTTTGCTTATTTCAGGATTAAAATACTGGGAAAAAAATAAAAACAAATTAGCAGAACCAGAAGAAAGGACGATCAGAATTTGGCCGCATGACAGGGTAGGAGACCTTACCATTTTTGCCGCGATATTTGGTTTCCTGGGTGCGAAGATTTTTGATATATTAGAAAGCCCTACTGATTTTATTAATTCGCTTAAGGATCTTAATCATGGAACCCAGGACCTGGCATCATTGATTTTTAGCGGCCTGACATTTTACGGCGGTTTGATTTGCGCTGCCCTTGCCATTTGGTATTACGCAAAAAAACATCATATCGGTTTTTGGCAATTGAACGACGCAGCAGCCCCCGCTTTAATGATAGCATATGCAGTGGGAAGGATCGGTTGCCAAGTTTCCGGGGACGGGGACTGGGGAATAGACAATGTGCATGCAAAACCTTTTGCCTGGCTGCCGGATTGGATGTGGTCTTATCATTATCCGCACAACGTGATCAGCAAAGGAATAAATATTCCGGGGTGTTTAGATGCCCAGTATTGTAACCAGTTGGCCGTAGGTGTTTTTCCAACTCCATTTTATGAAACAGTAATTTGTCTGGTTCTGTTTTTTATTATATGGTCATTGCGCAAAAGATTCAAAATACCGGGAACTTTGTTTGCTTTCTATTTAATCGTAAATGGAGTTGAACGATTTTTTATCGAGAAAATAAGAGTAAACGCGAAGTATGATATTTTTGGACTGCACCCGACCCAGGCAGAAATAATTTCTTTCGCATTGGTAGTTATCGGGATGGTTTTATGGATAGTGCTTAAGAAGAAGCATGAAGCTGGAAATCGGGAATTGGATGTGTAACATTTTAAATTAATCCTCCAGCCACCGACCCTGGTCATTCTTTTATCAACTTCATCACCTCGCCACCACCGCCAGCGACAGCAATTGTTATCACATCTTTATTCGTTACTTCTTTGGTTTGTTCGGTAAGATGATTTGGATTTTCTTTTACATCGGGCCCATCCGAATAAATTTCTGCCTTGAATTTTCCTTCGCCCAAAAAATTTAATGGAATATTTAATTGTCGGGGGCTGTGATCCGTTATCGTTCCTACATACCAATCATTATTTTTTCTACGTGCTATGGTAATAAACTGAAAGGCTTTTGTCTCATCAAGCACCTTTGTTTCATCCCACGTTGTCGGAATTTCCTTTATGAATTCAAAACCGGGTTCGCCCTCATAGGCAGCGGGATAATCACAAACCATCTGCAAATAATTTTCCAGCACTACATACATCGCCAGCATATGACAGCGTGTACCCAGCATCAGTGGGCGTGTGTATTGTGCTTTGAATGCCGATGGCGGTACTGCTCGAAATCCGCCAAGATGATAATCTGTAGAACCTGCAAGCATCCTTGTGAAAGGCATATTGATATCATGATCGGGAGAAATTCCCGTATCCGTCCATTTATCTCCTTCATAATTCAGCGTGCCTTCGCGCGTAAATTCGTTGGGATAAGTTCTGTTTAACCCGGTTGGTTTGTAAGCACCGTGAAACTGAATATGCAAATGGTGGACTGCCGCTTTTTGTAAAATTTCTACTTGCATGTTCACCATTTGCTGATCATCACGATCCATAAAATCAACCATCATTCCTTTTAACCCCCATTTTTCAAATATTGCGAAAGCGGTATCCAGTTTAGGATATAGCGCATAAAAATGAACCCAAACCCGTATACCAACATTTTTTGATTTTGCGTAATCGCAAATTTGCTTCATGTCTAATCCCGGGACCGGCGTGGTAACATCCGCGTGCGGACCTGGTTGAAAACCTATACCATCATCGGTGTACCACTGATGTAATCCATATTCGACAACGGAATGGTATTCCAGACCGTTTCTTGCGCAGAAATCAATATAATACTGATTGGTTACAAAATTATTTCCAGGTGCATTTAACGTATCCGGTGTTACGTTTCCGTTCCACCACGGAAAAGTGGTTTTACCCGGTTTTAGCCAACTGATATCTTTGATTTTACAAGGTTCATTCAAATCGGTGATGACATTACTTTCCAGCAACGCGCCAATCCTATCGCTAATCAGCAACACGCGCCAAGGACTGGTGTGCGGCAATGCCGCCTTCACTTTGATAGATGTTTGGTGCGGCCAGGGAGAAAGTCTGCTGACAAGCTGGTCGCCTTTTCTTGCCAGATACATTCCCGCATAATCAACCAATTCCGCTTCTGTTATTCCAAGAAAAATATGATCTGGAAATTCAAAAACTGCGGGCATATCCATCAACGTATCTTCTTTGATATCTCTGCACGAAATGGTTTGATAAGCGCCTTCATGAGAACTTGTATAATTGGCAAACATCAAGGTGTGAACAGTGGGGTTGCCCGCAAGTTTAAAAGTGGTATTCTCATCTAACAAGGTAAAGGAATTCCAATTATGCTGCAGAGGAAGCATATAGCGAAAAGCAACCCCATCATTGAATACACGGACCTCCAGATTTATTTTTTTAGGAGATGATGAAATTGCGTTCAAAGGAATAATGACTTCTTTAAAATGGTCATGCACTCT
>DATGFZ010000442.1:0-2499 GCA_035308805.1 Puia sp.
AAAAGAATTGCGCAAGCTGGAGAATAAAATAAAAGAAAAAGGATACAGCATTGTTCCGTTGCGTATTTTTTTTAATGAAAAAGGTTTCGCCAAACTGGAGATTGGCTTGGGAAAAGGGAAGAAACTATACGATAAACGCGATACTTTAAAAAGCCGTGATGCAGAAAGAGAAATGAAACGGCATTTAAACTCGTGAAGCAGGTAGGGTCAGGCGACGATTCGCGCAGCCCGCTTTTCAGGTCTTCCTTGCCATGTCTGTACAATTGAGTAATTTTAAATACGATTGCTGACTAAAAACATTGCATGCCCATTTCGGAACGAATTAAAAATATACATATTATCCGCAAGATTATCTACTTCTTTATCGGAGTAGTTTCCTATCCCGGATTGGCGATCATCAACAAGCTTAACATTTCCGGCACCGAAAACATCAAAGATCTTCCAAAAGGCAATGTGCTTTTTGTCAGTAATCATCAAACTTATTTTGCGGACGTTATCACGTTTCTGCACATTTTTTCTGCTGTAAAATGGGGCAAGAAAAATCGACTTGGCATTCCTTACTATTTATTCAATTCATTTACGAAAGTATATTATGTTGCTGCAGAAGAAACCATGCGCGGCAGTTGGATAAGCCGCCTGTTTACTCTGGGTGGCGCACTAACGGTAAAGCGAACCTGGAATAACGGAAGCAAAGAGATCCGTCGCGGACTTGATCCTTCCGACACCCGAAAGATTACCCGTGCATTAGAAGAAAACTGGGTCATCACTTTTCCGCAGGGTACAACAAAGCCTTTTGCACCCGGCAGAAAAGGGACCGCCTTAATAATAAAACAAACAAAGCCGATTGTGGTGCCGGTCGTTATTAACGGTTTTTGGCGAGCCTTCAATAAAAAAGGGTTAAAATTTAAAAAGAAAGGGACGCAATTGTCTGTTCGATTCAAGGAACCGTTAACCATTGATTATGATGCGCCGTCTGAGGTTGTCCTATCTCAGATCATGGATGCCATTGAGCAGAGTAAAAAGTTTATGTATCTCGGAGCTCATCACCAAATGGATGAAAAAGTCTCCCCATAGCCCCTCATCATCAACCATGTATATAATTCCAAAACAAATGATCCCTGGATTATTTGCTTTTTTCTGCTGTACACCGGCGTATAGCCAATATCACGAACCACAAATTCTGACATTCAGCCAAAGACTGATTAACCCGGTTACCATTGAAGTGCAAAAAAATGACAGGGGCCTTACCTTTTATGCATCCAACAAATCTTTATTTCCGTATTATATTCAATTAAAATTTGATAACCTTCAAAATCTTTCTCCGACTATCAATGATGCAAAAAAGGTAATTTACTCAGGTGGTTCAAATGTGAGTGAATTTAATTTTGTGGATAAGCACAGCCCTCATGATTACAGTTATACTTTGACTTATCAGATAGGGGATCCCTCAAAAAACCCCGATAGCAATTTTATTTATCAGCTTCCCTTTGCAGAAGATGAAAAAATAAAATTGGTGAGCGGTCAAAAAGATGGCAAAAAATATTTTTTTACAAATGTTTTTGAGATTACTCAGGAAGATACCATTTTTGCAATGAGAAAGGGTCTTGTAACAAGCATACCACAAAGTGATCTTAATTTTGAAAAGATCATGAATGCAAATAGCATTGAAGTGTTTCACAACGATGGGACTGTCGGGATCTATCAAATGCCTCTTTCAGCTAAAATACTGGTCCAACCGGCACAAAAAATTTATCCCTTGCAACCAATTGCGATAATCAAGGCGAATAGCATTATTGCGCTTCATGTCGTACAATTAAATGATAACGGCAGGCTCAGGCAACTGGATATTAAGTTTGATAACCGTGCAGGTTTGACCGAGACGCCAGGTGAAGTTCTTGTAAAACATACACCCGAAATTGTCGCAGCTGAATTAACCAAAAGGGAAAAAAAGAAATTGGCAAATGGGGCTTTGTACAAATAATTGCACAAACCCATTTAATCTTTTTTAAACAATGCCTTCAATTCTGCAGCATCTTCTGGTTTCATTTTTCCGCCGAGTATTAATCGCAACTGCCTTCTTCGCAACGCACCGTCAAAAATTCTTTTCTCTTCTTCCATTTCAGCAATGAGTTCAGGGACAGGTCGTGGTTTTTTATTTTCATCGAGCGCTACGAATGTATAATAGGCTTCATTGCTTTTATATTTAACCTGCTTCGCCATATCTTCTCCCCAAACTTTCAGATGCACTTCCATGGATGTGGTAAAAGCGCGGCTCACCCTTGCTTCAATATGAACAACATTTCCAAGTTTGATGGGGTTCTCAAAAGAAATGTTATCAACTGATGCGGTTACCACCGGGGCGTTGGAATGCTTGGTAGCAGCCAGGGCTGCAGCAATATCCATCCAATACATTAGCCTGCCACCCATTAAATTTCCATGCACATTGGTATCATTGGGCAGGACCAATTCCGTCATAATAATATGCGATTCCTTTGCTGT
>DATGFZ010000443.1:0-1911 GCA_035308805.1 Puia sp.
AGCATGAATGTCATCGGCTTTCCGTCTGTCCAGCACGATACCATTTATTTCAGCGCCTCGCATGGTGGGTATGATCGTCTATTTGCTTTCGCGAACAACAATTTATATGAAGTGACATTTCCATTTGCCAATGCTGAAACCGGCAATTATGCACTGCGATCTGCCAATGCGAAATATGCTTTTGTAAATTATACCTCAGTAGGGTATAAAATAAATATTGAAGATCGCAGCATGGCCACTTTTACTAAAATATCAACGGAAGAGTGGACAAATCCTCCTTCCATTGAGGGCGTTGAGGCACTTGAAAGAAAATCTGCCGACCTGCTGGACAAAATTACTTTTCAATCATATCCTGTTTCTCATTACTCTCAATCATTTCATTTGTTAAATATTCACAGTTTGCGTCCCTACGTGAACGACCCTGATTACAGCTTTTCGCTGGTTAGCGAAAATGTTTTAAACACCCTAGAGTCAGAATTATTTTTTGATTACAACCGTGATGAAGGATATAAACAAATTGGTGTTGATGCAACGTATGGACAGTTATTCCCCTGGATTGATGCAGGTGCGAATTATACTTTTGGCAGAAATCAATTATCATTGCAAAGCAACAAAAAGATTTTTTGGGACGAATCGCAAATAAATGCCGGAATGAGCGTGCCGTTAAATTTTGCGGGCAGAACGAATCTGACGACATTGCAATTCGGAAGTGATGTAGTATATAATCAACGGTATTTTCAGGGTGCCTATAAAGATTCTTTTGACGGTCGGGGTTTTTTATATGTTGATCCGTTCTTGGTTTTTACCAACCAGGTTCAGCAATCGTCAATGCAAATTTATCCGCGCTTTGCCCAAACCCTGACGATAAACTACAACCGAGCCATTGCCACTTTTGAAGGTTCGCAATTTCTTGCTTCTGCGTACATTTATTTCCCCGGAATATTTTTGACCAACAATCTTGTTTTAGCCGCTGCATTTCAGCAGCACGACAGTTTGCATCAGATTAGTTTCAGTGATAACTTCCCATTCTCTCGCGGGTACACCGCAGAAAATTTTTATCAACTCTATCGCTTCAGCGCCAATTATCATTTCCCGCTTGCATATCCAGATTGGGGTTTTGGAGGAATTGTTTATTTTCTACGTATTCGGGCAAACCTTTTTTATGATTACACGCACGCATATGATTTTTTTAGCACGGGAAATAAATTCCTTCAGCAATACCGCTCTTTTGGAACTGAAATTTTCTTTGATACGAAATGGTGGAATGAATTGCCCGTGAGCTTTGGAATACGGTATAGCCGGCTGCTTGATCCGGACGTGGAAGGGCGCGGACCAAATCAGTGGGAAATAATTTTGCCTATAAATTTATTGAGCAAATAAATGGCTTTTAGTTTTAACACGCCGGTTTGAGTCATATAGGTCTTTTTAGCGCCGACCGGTTTAGGTCGTCGAGACCAGGAAGTAGCTTGCGGGTCGCAGTTTGAAAATGGGAAATTTTTAATTGCTTAATGTCGATTTTTGGTGATGTTTTTCCCACAGCCATTTATTTATTTTAAGGGCGAGCCATGCGCTTCCTGAACCCAGTAATGCACCTCCCAGAACATCACTCGGATAATGAGCGCCAAGATACAATCTTGAATAACCAACCGTTGCCGCCCACAAAAAGGACGGAGCAATAACGTACCATTTCGGAAAGGCAAGACTGATCGCGGTGGCTGCTGCAAATGCATCCGATGTATGTCCTGACGGAAATGAAGGGCTCCCGATATCGGTTGCCGGAATGATTAATGAATCTTTTGTTGAAGGACGAGGGCGATTGATCATATATTTCAAACCCTCGGTCATTATGATGGAAACGGCGATGCCCTCAGCCATCATAACTGATTTTTTATTTAATTGCCTGTCGTGGTC
>DATGFZ010000444.1:0-13682 GCA_035308805.1 Puia sp.
TGGATGGGCTGGTTGAGCACATCGTGAATTTGTTGGATGAAATTCAACTCAGCATTTATAATAAGGCGCTGGCTTATCGCGAATCACACATCACTAAAACTGACAGCTGGACAGAATTCGAAAGACTTCTTGATGAAAAAGGAGGATTTGTATCAGCTCATTGGGATGGTACATCTGAAACCGAAGAAGCAATCAAAGAAAAAACAAAAGCAACAATCAGATGCATTCCTCTGCATAATATTCAGGAAGAAGGCAAATGTGTGTTAACCGGAAAGCCAAGTAAGCAAAGAGTCCTATTTGCGAGGGCTTATTAAAGTGAATCATTTAAGGGAGTTTGATTTGTTGCTTGCCAACCGGCAAAAGAATGAATTGAGCATGGGCACTATAAAAAATTTATTCCATTTCTCAAACTTTATTAGTTACTTGTGATTACTAAAACTGACTGATATGGAAGAAAACCCAAACCAATCCCTTATCGATCTCACTGTTGATTACGATGCCGCTAATATTCTTGGAGAAATCGCGCGCTGGACAAAATTTATAGCAATAACGGGAATAATAGCCATCTGCTGTTTGATACTCGTATTATTTTTTGGTGGCAACGGTGTGGTTAGCCGCATTGCTGATCGTTATCTGTCCGGTTCCGAAAATCTCAGGGGCTTCATATTATTCGCGATAGTTATTGTCGTCGCCCTTTTGGGGGTAATTGTTTTTTTACTTTACCGGTTTTCTGCGCTGGTTAAAAAGGGAATTGACATCCAAGACCAGGATTTGTTTAATAAAGGACTTCATTCATTAAAAATTTATTTTATCATCAGTGGCACTTTAGCCTTGATCACGCTAATAAGTAATGTAAGCGGCCTTTTTAAGCTTTAAAATCTGATCTACAATGGAAAATGAAAATCAACTCGACTCTTTTTTCAAAATAAGTTTTGATGCGGATGCCCGTGAACATTTAAAAACAATTGTTTTGTGGGCAAGAATTTGTGCAATATGCGCCTTCATAAGTTACACGATTGCATTAATTGTTGCCATTTTTGGGAAAACTGTTTCACCAACATACAGCGAGCAGAGCTATCAGGTAAGCTCCAATTTAAAAACCTGGACGATTGCGAGCGCGTTGATTTCGGGTATCATCGGATTTGCGATTAATTATTTCCTATATCGTTTTACAGCTGAGGCCAAACAGGGTCTTGACGTTGTTGACCAGGTAAAACTTAATGATGGTTTGATAAATTTGAAAACATATTTCAAGATTATTGGAGTTTTGTTTTTAATCGTATTGATAATAGTTGGACTGGTCCTGCTGTTCGTCATCATAGGTTCCCTTGGCAGGGGAACTTACTGAAATTGTCAAAAAAATTTGCTGATGAGATTTTTATTCATAACACCTAATCACTTCTTATATGGAACCCAATAGCACACCAGGGAATTTATTTGATTTACAAATTGATGCGCAGTCAAATGGGCATCTTTTCCAAGCGGCGAAATGGGCTAAATTTTTGTCTGTTGTGGGATTTATTTGTTGTGGACTTTTAGCGGTATATGGAATTTTTGCAGGAATTTTATTCGGCAGTATTAGCCGCAACTATAATGACTCGAATCCTCCGTTCGGGGCGGCGGCCAACCTGGGGGGAGCTTTTGTACTAGTTTTTGCAGTTGCGGGAGCGGTACTTTATTTCTTTCCCTGCCTCTATCTTTTTCGCTTTGGTTCAAAAATGCAAACGGCATTAAGAAACAACGATCAAAATCATCTGACGAATTCATTTGGCAATTTAAAATCGTTTTATAAATTTCTGGGAATACTAACCATAATCGGGTTGGCTCTATTCTTTCTTGAAATCATTTTTGTAATGATTTTTGCATCCAGAGCAGTGTACTGATGAATTCCTTTTGCCGGTCAGGTTGTCGTGTAATAATTATAATCCTTTAACAAGGTTTCAAGAAACGCCAGCGAATCCATATCACTTTGTATGTTCAGTTTTGATTTTATACGCTGTGCAATTCGCATGGATAAATCAAAGTTGCTGTTTTTTCTTACCGACTCAATAATGCTTTTTAACGTATTAACATCTCTGTCGCTCAGTTGCATGACTTGTGAAAACTTAGGCTGGTAGGTCGTTTCAATTTCTGTAAAAACAGTGTCCTGCCAGGAGGTGTGGTTTTTTTTATCAATGATTATTGTCCCGGCCACCAGGTCCCCGACACGCTGGGAATTTGGAGAAATGATAATACATCCGATTCCTGTAAAAAGAAGAACCATGCACCACCAGGGAAGCTGACCAACGAAAATGGAAGGTATTACAATCATCGGCAGATCGATAAAACGAAACATCCACCGGATAAGATATTGGCTTATGGTTGGTTGTCCGCCATCTAGCGAAATGACCTGTATATTCATTGCTTTTTTCCCTATGCTTTGGCCGTTTAAAAATACTTCGCAAATCAGATGATAAAATAAAGCCGGAATTGTTGAAATTATTGCCAACCAGCCTGTGTAAGCAGTATAAAATATTTTGGTAAGAAACCAAAAATAGGCAATTATCAAGAAAAGATCGATTACCCAGGCAAACAAACGCTTATGAAACGGAGCAATGGCAAAATCTATTTCAATATTAAAACCAGTATCTAATTTTACTAACGACATATTTAAAATGGTTCACTAAGGGGCTAAGGCAAATTTTCTTATTGTTGATATTTTATTTCTTATTCGTAATTCCATTATATTTATCAGTAAATATAATTTTTCTTTTGTAAATCGGCGGACCTGAAAAAGCAGCGAAGAAAGCCAAGACAGAAGAAAGTATTGCAACGAAGCGGTATCAGCCGGAAGTTCCTGTAGCCGATATCACCATAATAAAAACCGAAATGCGCGAAGGATCATTTATCAGAAAGAATTTAGAGAAATGGAAAAAATACCAATATGAAACTACAACCGATCCGGACGAAATTGCTGGCGAATTCACGGAACTGGTTGATGACCTCGGCTATTCAAAAACTTTCTATCCCCAAAGCAAGGTAACGCAATACCTGAACGGGCTCGCTTCGCGGTTTTACCTGGGGATTTATAAAAATAAAAAGGAAGAATCATCGCGCATTGTTCGTTTTTGGAAAACGGAATTACCGCTTGTTGTTCGTAAGCATCATCGCGAGATTTTAATTTCATTCGTCATTTTTGTTGGCTTTGCAGTAATTGCCGCTTTTTCTGCGGCGCATGACGAAACATTTGTTCGTGGTGTACTTGGCGACAGTTATGTGGAAATGACGGAAGATAATATTGCAAAAGGCGACCCGTTTGGTGTGTATAAAAACGAAAATCAATTGACGATGTTTTTAGCAATTGCGCTGAATAATGTGCAGGTTTCATTTGTGATTTTTGTCGCCGGTTTTTTAGTTTCCGTTGGCACCGTTTGGTTCTTATTTGAAAATGGAGTGATGCTTGGCGCATTCCAGTATTATTTTTTTGCTAAAGGTCTTGGTTTGCAATCGGTGCTGGTGATATGGATTCATGGCACGCTGGAAATTTCTTCTTTTATCATAGCCGGCGCAGCCGGGCTTGTACTTGGCAACAGCATTGTTTTTCCGGGCACGCACAAGAGATTAACCTCATTAAAAAACGGCGCTAAAGATGGCCTGAAAATGATGATTGGTCTTGTCCCTGTATTTATTTGCGCGGCTTTTTTGGAGGGATTTGTCACCCGTTATTCTAAAATGCCCCTGTGGCTGAGTGTTTTTATTTTAGGCGTATCATCAACGTTTATTGTCTGGTATTTTGTAATTTACCCCACCAGGTTACATAAGAAATTAAATAACGCCTTATCCCAAAAATCATTGAACCTTCCTTTTTAATGCATTTTTTGCACCATACCAAAAGTCTTTTTCTAAAGAAAACTTCATTATTTTTTTTGCTGGTGATCATAAATTGCGTTACAGGAAAAGCACAATCTGCCGATACCGCTACCCTAAGTGATACCATCAAAGCCGGCACATATTCCGGTGAAAATGCTGATGGTGGAAATAATTCTTCTATCAATGAAAGCAGTATTCCTGAACCGGTATCCATGCGCGCCGTCCCGGATACTATAGTCGAAAATTTAAAAAAGAGTAAAGATTTTGAGTATGCCAATGATGCGGCGTATTTAGCCAAAGAGCCTTTGAACAGCCGAAGCCCCGGCGATCGTTTTTGGAATGTACTTACGGGAAAGGCAGCGCAGGTTTTTGTTTACATTTTATTGACCGGAGTTTTGCTGTTTGCTTTTTATAAAATAATTGCTGCTAACAAATTGTACTTGTTTTATTCAAAACCAAAAAAGGCAGTTGCTGCACAAAAAGAGGAAAGCGAGGATGAAATGCCGGAGAATGTAGATGAAAAAATAAAAGAAACTTTGCTGGAAAAAAACTATCGGCTTGCGGTGAGATTTATGCACATCAAAGCATTGCAGCTGTTGGATGAGAATGAACTGATCCGGTTTACTCCGCGGGGTACAAACCATGATTATGCCTCGGCGTTAAAGGGCACTGCATTTGCAAAAAATTTTCAGCAGCTTACTACGATTTACGAATACGTGTGGTTTGGGAATTTTACACTCACCCAAGAACAGGCAGAAATTGTTCGTCAAGATTTTAATCGCTTCTATTCCCTATTAAACAAATGAAAATACCACCACTATTGAAAATAACGTCACTATATAAGTTCATTTTGTTGATTTTGGCATTTACCGCTGTCGCAGGTTGCCATTTTGACAATAAAAAGAAATTAAACCGGCGAATAACGCTTTGGAGAAAAGATAAAATTCCTTATGGCGACTATTACACTTACGAAAACCTCCACTACCTCTTTCCATCGGCAAAAATGACCCTCAACAAAACCTCCCCGGCAAGAAACGTGGAATTCTACCCAGCATCTTATTCAACAACAGAAGCTACGCCAAAATCAAAAAAGGCATATGTCATCATTTCTCCACAGGTGATACCGAACGAATACGAAATTAGTGCCATGATGAGTTTTGTGGGAGATGGCAATTATATTTTTATCTCGACATTTTACATCAGCGACTCCCTGCTCAAAAGCATAAATGCAAAAACTACCGTTGATCGCGATAGGCTTTCTTATGGAGACACATTGAGAGTCAAAATAAAAAACCCTGTAGATTACAGCAGGATTTCCTTTCAATATCCGGGGAATTCCTATGGCTCTTATGCCAGCACCCTGGATTCCGAATATGCAACTATTTTGGGAACCGATGAAACAGGACATGCGAATTTTATTAAGTTTACCTATAAAGGTGACGGAGCTGTATTTCTTCATTTGGCGCCGATGACATTCACCAATTTTTTTCTGCTGTACAAGGATAATAAATCTTATTACGACCTGGCATTTTCTTATTTACCAAAATCGATTACTGAAATAAAATGGGATGATTATTTCCGCTATCCGAATTACGGCAATTTCTCTTCATTAAAATTTTTATTAAGTAACCCGTCATTTAGATGGGCCTTCTGGTTGCTTCTCCTGCTTTTTTTGCTGATTTACTTATTTGAATCGAAAAGAAAACAGCGCATGATACCTGCCATTTCGCCTTTGCGAAATACTTCTCTCGATTTTGTGACAACGATTGGAAGGTTGTATTATCAGCGGCGTGATAATTTAAATCTTGCCACTAAAATGTCCATACATTTCTTGGGGCAGGTACGGACAAAATATAACATGCAAACTTCATTTCTGGACCAGGAGTTTACTGATAGACTTGCCTATAAAAGCGGATATAACAAAGATGGGGTTGCGAAAATAATAGAATATATTAAAGTCATACAGCAACAACAATTTATTTCTGACGAAAGCCTGATAACATTTAATAAAGAGATCGAACAATTTTATAAACAAACATGACAATGGAAGAAAATATATTTGAGCAACGAACAGATTTAAGCCAGTTGCAACAGAGCGTTGATCGGCTCAAAACAGAAATTGGCAAAGTGATCGTGGGTCAGGATCAGATGGTAGAACTTTTACTTGCAGGGATTTTAGCTGACGGGCATATTTTGATTGAAGGCGTTCCCGGAGTGGCAAAAACATTGACAGCCAAATTGCTTAGCAAAACCATTTCGGTTAATTTTTCACGTATTCAATTTACACCTGATCTGATGCCAAGTGATGTTATTGGGACCTCTGTTTTCAATCCTGGTCAAAGCAGTTTTCAATTTAAACCAGGTCCGGTTTTCAGCAATATCGTATTGATTGACGAAATAAACCGTGCGCCAGCAAAAACACAAGCTGCATTGTTTGAAGTGATGGAAGAAAGACAAATAACGGTCGACGGACAGACTTTTCAATTGCGTGCGCCGTTTATGGTAGTGGCAACACAAAACCCGGTTGAGCAGGAAGGGACATATCGTTTGCCGGAAGCACAACTCGATCGTTTTCTTTTTAAAATTAATGTTGGTTACCCGTCTCTGGAAGAAGAAATCAAAATCGTAGCTCATCATCACTCAATGAATTTGCAAGATATGGTTGAGCAGGTTCAACCCGTATTATCAACAGAACTTATAGATTCATTGCGTTTGCAGGTGAGAAACATACACCTGGAAGAAAAATTGATTTATTTTATCACAACAGTGGTTTCAACAACAAGAAACAATAAATCGATTTATCTCGGCGCCTCTCCAAGAGCATCAATCGGAATACTAAATGCATCAAAAGCAATTGCGGCAATGCGAGGCCGTGACTTTGTAATTCCCGACGATATTATTTATGTAATACCGGCAGTATTGCGTCACCGGCTTGAATTATCGCCGGAAAAGGAAATGGAGGGCATCACGCCCGACCAGGTTATTAGTGAAATTATTCAATCCATTGAAGTACCCAGGTAGTTGCCAGTCAGGAATCCGAAGCAAAAGAGGAATTCACTTCCTGTCTGCCATGAACCATATATCAATCGATTATGCTAAAGCGTTTTTATCAGTCACTTTTTTTCAGTCGCAGGTTTTACTTGTCGCTGGTTGTAATAATATCTTTATTCGTAATTTCTTACGGAATTCCTTTAGTTTTTACTGTTGCAAAAATTGGTTTAGCCGGTTTGTTGCTTTTTACGCTGATTGACTGGGTCATTTTATTTTTCAGAAACCCGCCCGTTTTTTTAGATCGTTTATTGCCCGAACGATTCAGCAATGGGGATAAAAATAGTGTCAGCATATCTGTAGCAAACAATTATTCCTTTGCGATTCATGTAAAAATTATTGATGAATTGCCTGAGCAATTTCAGATCAGAAATTTTACGCTGAGGGTTTCATTAAAACCCGGCGAAAAACAAATATTAAATTATCAATTGCAGCCGACGGAAAGAGGCGAATATATTTTTCATGGCATAAATGCCTTTATTAAAAGTCCTGTAAAATTAATTGTAAGAAGAAAAACGTTCGAAGCAGAAACAATGGTAAAGGTCTTGCCATCGTATTTGCTGATGAAGAAATACGAACTCCTTGCACATTCGAGTAATATAGCGGAAACCGGAAGCAAAAAAATACGTAAGATTGGGCACAGCCTGGAGTTTGAGCAGATCAAAGAATATGTTAATGGCGATGACATCCGAAACATAAACTGGAAAGCAACTGCGCGCAAAGCCCAGCTAATGGTGAATAATTATATTGATGAAAAAAGCCAGCAGGTTTATTGCGTTATTGATAAGGGGCGGGTAATGAAAATGCCTTTTGATGGTATGACCCTGCTTAATTATTCAATCAATGCTTCATTGATTTTATCGAGTGTTGCACTCGTCAAACAAGACAGGGCCGGGCTAATTACTTTCACTGACCGCATCAATACCTTTTTACCCGCGGACAGGAAAGCAAAACAAATGAGCACCATACTTGATATGCTTTATAACCAGCAAACAACTTTTCCGGAGGCTGATTATGAAAAATTATTTGCGCTGGTGCGTTTACGGATTACCCAAAGAAGCCTTATTATATTATTTACGAATTTTGAATCAATGAGTGCACTGCAAAGGCAATTGCCCTTTATTAAATCGATCGCAAAAAATCATTTATTGCTTATTGTCTTTTTCGAAAACACCGGATTAAAGAAATTGACAAATTCAAGCGCTGAAGATATTGAACAGATCTATATGAAAACAATTGCAGAAAAATTTGAGTACGAAAAGAGGCTTATCGTAAAAGAACTTCAAAAACATGGCATCGCTGCCATTTTAACTGCGCCCCAAAATGTGACGATCAACACGGTCAATAAATATCTTGAATTAAAAGCGAGGCAGATAATCTAAAAAAAGCATTGAGCCTGGGCTCAATGAGGCCGTGTGATCCAAATGCCGGGCTTATGGCTATAATTCCTTTTTTGATACCGGAATCGGACGGGGCTTCAAATATGATTGATAATCCTATGGCAATTCGGCGGTTATGCACGCGGTGAAACGGGTTTTTTGACCCGCTGTCCTCCATTGGAACCCGGCGTGACAATAGAATGTTTAATGATCAATCAATGCCCTGAGGTCAGATGGAGCCTTACTCCTTACAATTTAATTGATTAGTTTGCAGTTCGGATATGGACAATGAACCATCAACAATAAACCTATTCCAGCAGGGCCAGGTTTTATTAATCAATAAGCCCATGCAATGGACGTCTTTTGACGTGGTGAGAAAAATCCGAAATATCATCAATATAAAAAAAGTCGGTCATGCCGGTACCCTCGACCCCCTGGCAACGGGTTTATTAATTGTCTGCACCGGGAAATTTACTAAACGCATTAACGAATTCATGGCGCAGGAAAAAGAATATACCGGCTCATTTATTATTGGCGCAACCACGCCAACTTACGATCTTGAAAGTGCACCAGGAAACTTCAAAGATTTCTCATCAGTCAATCCGGGATTGATTCTTCTGACAACAAAACAATTTATCGGAGAAATTTACCAGATCCCGCCAATTCATTCAGCCATAAAAAAAAATGGCAAACGCGTTTATGAATTAGCCAGAAAAGGAGTGGATGTGAAATTAGCGCCGAGAAAAATCAGTATCAAAGAATTTGCCATAACAAATGTTGAATTACCGGAAATAAAATTTAGAGTCGTTTGTTCAACGGGGACATACATACGAAGTTTAGCAAATGATTTCGGCACAGCACTCGGATGCGGTGCTTATTTGAGCGGCTTGTGCCGCACCCGGATAGGTGAATATTCTCTGACCCAGTCAAAAACGATTGAAGAAACCGAGCAGTTTATATCCGATAGCTTATAGCATTGGCGTTTTTATTAATAAAATATTTTTTTTATTTTTATCAGTAAACTCATCACCATGGAACCTTATACTTCCCAATCCGAGGAGGAGCACATTTTTGATGATATGCAATATCATTTGGTGCAGGCAAGCACGGCAAAGCGCCTTGCAAATTATCTGATTGATCTGTTAGCCTTTTACGTTTTTACATTTCTTCTCGGCATGTTTTTAGCGGTTGTAAACCCTTCTTTATTAGATGCGGTTAATGAAAACAGATCGGGTTTTGGGCTGATTGAGCGGTTAATCGTTCTTGTCCTTTACGGTTTTTTTATGTTTCTTATTGAAGCGGTTTTCAAAGGAAAATCCTTAGGCAAACTTATTTCCGGCACCCGGGCTGTCAGGGAAGACGGCACTTTACTCACTGTAAAAGATGCCATGTTGCGGGGTCTCAGCCGCATGGTTCCGTTCGAGGCTTTCAGCGCATTGGGATCACCCAGTTATCCCTGGCATGATAAGTGGTCAAAAACATATGTTATAGATGAAAAGCAGTCGCAGTTTCCGATTCTATGACCACAGTGGTGCAAACAAAACACAACAAGGTCATGTTCCATTCTTCTTTATTCATTAGAATGGATATCCGATTCCCAATTGAAATTGCCCATTCTTTAAATCAAAATTGTAAAACCACCGATTGGGATTATAGTAATCCTGCGGGTCCCTGACCTTGTAAGCCCAATCCAGTCTTATCAAAAAGGTATCAAAATCCAACCGTAGCCCAGTTCCTACATCAACGCCCAATTCTTTGTAAAACCTGTCTAATTTAAAATCGCTTCCTTTTCCGATCGAATCAGTCCAGTCCCAGATATTTCCCACGTCGGTGTAAATGGCGCTCTTTAATTTTACGTGGAATAATGTCCCTAACGGAAACCTGTATTCAATATTCCCCTCGACCTGGACGTCTCCAAAACGGTCAAGACCACCATATTTTGACGTATCATTCGATCCGTATCCCAACTGACGCACGCTCCAGCCGCGCATGCTGTTGGGACCGCCGGCCCAGAATGCTTTATAAAAAGGAAGCACCTGATTCAAACCTTTTCCTTCACCGTATGCCCGTCCGGCACCAGCATAAACATGCATGGCCAATTCAGTTTTCCGGTAATCAAAATGATGCCAGTAATCAATATCGCTTTTGACAAATCGTACCAGTTCACCTTTATCAAAGGCATCAATCAAACCGGTTAGTGTTCCGCTTTCTTCGGCGCTTATCCGTAAATGATTTGTATGAATCCCACTTTGCTGAAGTCGGGTATAGATGACCTGTCCAAAACCAAGGCCAAAAACCAACCCTGTTTTGAATGCTTCATATAAAGCAGGGAATTTTTCAAGATAACTTGTTCGAAAACTATCGGTGATGTTGGATAAGATGGCATACTCTATGTTTATTGGTCTCCATAAAAAAGAATGTGTTAAATTTTTTTGTTTATTGGCGATAGTCCATTCATAACCGTAAGAAGCATCAATGGAACGAAAGGTAAATAAACCCAGCCTGCGTGAATAGGAAGCGCTGAAATTAACAACAGTATGGGTGTTGGAGAGCTGCCATAATTTATTAGTGACTGCAAAAGGTTGCGGCGCATTTAATCGTGGGAAATAAATCGTATGTGAAAAACTCGTCTGGGTGGTTTGAATAAAATCTTCCCCAAACTCGACCCCCCCGCTGATCGATGTTGTGGTTTGTATGGATCGTTTGAACGCATTCTTATTTTGAGACGTAAGACTTAAATCAGTTCCGAATAAATTCGTTCCGATAAATTCGTTTGTATTATAACTGCCTTCCAGACTAAGGCGCAGACTTTGTTTTAGCGCAGGATACAATCGCAGGGTTACGTCCAACACGGAATCGGACGAATCGGATTCATTCAGATCGATCGCCGCTTGTTGCCATGCGCTTAATTGGTTGTTGAACCGCGTGAGTGTTCTGTTGTAATTATCGAGTCTGTACAGTGTTCCCTCCTGTAAGAAAACATTGTTCATGACAAACCGGTCGTTGAATTTATCCGACCGGGAAATAATGGTGATGCCATGGTCATACTTGGTTGTATCATTGCTATAAACAACTGTTGTGTCCTCAAGCACAGGGAGATCCGGAAAAACGGTGATGTTGCCGATGTAGAATTTTTTTATTCTCTCAGAATCATCTACGGGACGTTGTTTGATTATCAGCGTAACGGTTGGATGTTCGCGTTTGTTTTTTAGCGCTACCATTAATTTTGCTTCTTGCAACGGATCGAGCGTGGGATCAATTAATGCCGCTGCTACCGTATCTCCTTCCGCAAATAGATCATCCCGAGAAATCTTATAATAACCATTATTACGAAACAGATCGACCAACCTGTCTATTTCTGCAGAAACAATTTGTTTTGAATAGGGTTTGCCTTTTTTTAACAAGGATTGGTCCTTGTTTCGAATTGCAAGATTTTGAAGTACCGGTGCACTAAGTGCAAAGCCAATGGAATCAAATTTCAGGTTTTTTCCTATCGTAACACTGAATTTGATTGTCGTGCGCATCTCCCTCTTGGCAAGGTTATTTTTTTTTAACGTATCGATTTCAAAAGTATCTTTTATAACAGGCGCATAATAACCTATGGCATTCATCAGGTCAATCATAAATCCCACTGACCGGACCAGATTTGCCGTATCAAAAACAGGAGGGTGGGATAATTTTTGGCGCAAAAATGGAGGAGTAATTGTTAAACCGGTGACTGTTCTCACCTGCAAACTGTCATCAAGTTGATTATTCAATTTTAAAACCAAATCCTCCCTTTGATCATTTGGTAAATCTCCGGAAACTTTAATTTCTGTTTTATACACGAAAGGTTTGTTCTTTGGAAAATCTTTGGGGACAACACAGGCAGATATGAGCAACATGAACATTACAACCGGCACAACCATGGAGTTGAAAAAAGTTGCTGTAACTTGCCTGCGGTAGTTCATAATAGGAATCAGAGGTTTAATTTTTCAGATAATTGGCGTGAGGTGAAAATGGATGATGAAATATTTTTGTGTCACCTGAACGACGGGTTAATTTATTCATGCAAATAGTAGAATGTGTTAGTAAAATCTCAGGTCAAATATATTCAAAGTTTAGGCCAGAAAAAATTTCGTGATGAAGATGGCTCATTTATTGCCGAGGGTGTGAAGATTATTAACGAATTATTATTTGCTTCCAATACTTCTTTAATAAGACTGTTTGCCAGTGAAGACTGGATTGAACGCAATAGCGCAATGATACAAGGTTTGCTCCCGGATAAACTCATCCCGGTAACAGAATCTGAACTCGAACGAATATCTTTTTTACAAACGCCAAACCAGGTTCTTGGCGTTTTTAGAAAACCAGTATTTAAAACCGCCGATATTCAAAAAACAATAACCTTATTGCTTGATGAGATCCAGGATCCGGGCAATCTGGGAACGATGATAAGAATGGCAGATTGGTTCAACATCAGAAAAATATTTTGTAGTAAAGACTGTGCCGATGCGTTTAACCCAAAAGTGATCCAGTCAACCATGGGGAGCATTGCCCGGGTGGAGGTGATGCATGCAGATTTGAAAACCATTCTTGATAATCATCCTGAAGTGCCGGTTTATGCCGCCACTTTAGATGGAGAAAATATAAATGAAACCAAAAAGATCAGCAAAGGGTTTATAATGATCGGTAACGAATCCAAAGGAATTAAACCTGAATTATTAAAGCCTTCTGTTCATCAAATAACCATACCAAAACTCGGACAGGCAGAATCGCTGAATGCCGCTGTGGCTGCGGGCATTGTAATCTATGCAATCGTTTCCTTAAACAAAACGCTGCAGGACAATGCCAAACCATGATCGCTGCTTTTTACTTAAATCTTATCGCCTGGGTCGGTTGAATTTTGCGGATAACCAAAGAAGGAATCAACAGCACCAAAAAACAAACCAAAAAGGTGATCACATCAATCAATACAACCGCAATCCAGTTTAATTTTACGACAGCTTTTGATATGAAATAGGCATCTTCGGGAAGAGAAATAATTCCGTAATGTTGCTGCAACCAGCAAATTAATAATCCTAAAATGTTCCCTGCAAGTATTCCGGTGATTGTGATCAATGCTCCGTGATACAGAAAAGTCTTCTGGATGGTGTGATTGGGGGAACCGATCGCCTTTAAAATGCCAATCATTTGAGTTCGTTCAAGTACAAGAATGATGAGGCAGGTTACCAGATTGAGCGTTGCAATAATAATCATGATGATGAAAACGATCGCAATCGTCTGATCCTGCAAATTGAGCCAGTCAAATATATTCGGAGCGATTTCAGTTATGGGATAGGCATTCCATTTATCAGGCAGTTTACTGAATAACCTGCTGCTTATGGTATCAATTTTTTTATAGTCGGTTACAAAAATTTCATAGGC
>DATGFZ010000445.1:0-5935 GCA_035308805.1 Puia sp.
AAAGAGCAGCGAAGTGCGTTGGAAGTAGTCATGACCGTTTTGCATGCCGGCGGAAAATTTGATAAGAATACCTATAAGGTCTCTGGCGGATTGCATGGAGTTGGGGTTAGTTGCGTAAATGCATTGAGCAGCCGTTTGCAGGCCATTATTAAACGTGACGGAAAAATTTTTGAGCAGGAATATAAGATCGGCGCTCCGCAATACCCGGTTAAAGAAATTGGCACAACTGATGAAACCGGTACCAGCATTCACTTTTGGCCGGATGCATCTATATTCATAACCCTTGTTTATAATAAAGATATTTTAGAAAGCCGCCTGCGTGAACTTTCCTATCTTAATAAAGGGGTGAGAATTGTCTTAAATGATCTCCGCGAAAAAGATGATAACGGAGATACCTATACAAAGGTATTTTACAGCGAAGGGGGTATTGTTGAATTTGTGGAGATGCTGGATAAAAGCGCCGGAAGAAACCCGCTAATTCCAAAAGTGATTTATATCGAGGCGCGCGATGAAGTGGCAAATGTTGCTGTGGACGTTGCACTGAACTACAATGACAGTTACAGCGAACACATTTATTCTTATGTAAATAATATCAACACCATCGAAGGCGGAACGCATGTTGCCGGTTTTCGCCGGAGTTTGACAAGAGTTTTTAAATCTTATGGTGATAAGCAACATCTTTTTGAAAAAGCAAAGGTCGAAATTGAAGGAGACGATTTTCGTGAGGGATTAAGCGCCATTATTTCCGTTAAAGTTCCTGAGCCGCAGTTTGAAGGACAAACAAAAACAAAACTGGGCAACAATGAGGTGAGTGGTATTGTTGATTCATCAGTTTCAAAAGTGCTGGAAGCATATCTTGAAGAAAATCCGCGAGAAGCAAGAAACATCATTCAAAAAGTTATTCTTGCCGCTCAGGCGCGCGCTGCTGCAAGAAAAGCGCGTGAATTGGTTCAACGAAAAAATGTATTGAGCGGCGGCGGACTTCCGGGAAAATTAGCGGATTGCAGTGACCGTAATCCTGCACATTGTGAACTTTATTTAGTCGAAGGAGATTCTGCCGGAGGCACTGCCAAACAAGGTCGCGACAGAAGTTTCCAGGCGATTCTTCCATTGAGGGGTAAAATACTCAATGTAGAAAAAGCAATGGAGCATAAAATATACGAAAACGAAGAAATCAGGAATATGTACACGGCACTTGGCGTGACAGTTGGTACGCTGGAGGATCCAAAGGCGCTGAATATTCTTAAACTTCGATACCACAAGCTCATCATTATGACCGATGCCGACGTTGATGGAAGTCATATTGCCACACTGATATTGACTTTCATTTATCGTTACATGAAAGAGCTGGTGCAACAAGGTTATGTTTACATCGCCCAGCCTCCGCTATATCTTGTAAAAAAGGGAAAAGAACAATCTTATGCTTGGGATGAAGATCAAAGAAAAGGCTGGGTAGAAAAATTAGGAAACGGGAAAGAAGATAGCGTGAGTGTGCAACGCTACAAGGGTCTGGGTGAAATGAATTCAACCCAACTTTGGGAAACAACGATGAACCCGGAAACGCGAACATTAAAACAAGTGACCATCGAAAGCGCCGCAGAAGCCGATCGCGTATTCAGCATGCTGATGGGCGATGAAGTTGCGCCGCGCAGAGAATTTATAGAAAGCCACGCTAAGTACGCAAAGCTTGATGTGTAAAGCTTTTGCAGGCAGGAGACGGAAATTCTTTATCTTTAAACATTGGTTAAACCAGGAATTGTGAAAATTAATTAACGAACCATTCAAAAAACATTTATGTCTGAACAAGTAACGCTTACCGCATACAACGTAAAAACGAAAGAAAAGAATGTTACCATGCACGACGCCGTGATCACGAAAACCGCGAAAGGAGCTTACATGGCACAGGGTAACGACGGCAAAGGAAATAAACTCACTACTTTACTGGGCCAGGAAAAGGCACTCGCTGCCATCAAAGCAGGAATCGCAAAACAGGGTTGGTAATATCTTTTTAAACATCAGCAGGCGGAAAGGATAGTCTAAAAACCAAGAAACTAATCTTGATATTCGAATTGGGTTTTGGGACTGCAGACTTTTCTAGAAATTCCTCCTTTGGTTTTTATGGCATCATCGCCATGTCGCAATCCATTCAGGCGCAAAGCAATATGTATCTTTTAGCCGCGGTGGACCGGCAAAATCATGATCGCCATAGATTGCCGGACAATCGCTTTTGATAAATGGTTTTCTTTGGGTGATTCCCTGCAGGCTGCGGCTAAGGGGCAAAAACCCTGCAGAAACAATTGCAGGGTTGCCAATGTATAATGAAAAGCACGGACTAGATAAAATCAAGATGCGAAAATGATTTGCCTAAAATCTTTTTATCATCTGCGCCAAGCCATTTATTCAACACTGTTGCGTACACACTCTTAAAATCAAGCTGATACTTCAAATCGCCTTCATTCAGATCATTTAAATCGGGCATCGCATCAATCATTCCTTTTTGCTTTAATCCACCACTAACCAAAAACATATTGTTGGCCGTTCCATGATCCGTTCCGCCACTTGCATTCTGCGAGACCCGTCGCCCGAACTCAGAGAAGGTCATCAGCATCACATCCTGGAAACGATTGTTCGACTTCAAATCGCTAACAAAAGCTTTCACAGCATCATTCATTTCTGTAAATAACCTTTGTTGCTGCGCCTGCTGGTTTACGTGAGTATCAAAACTGCCTAGAGAAACATAATAGACTTTAGTATTGATGTCTGAAAAAATCAATGAAGCGATGGTCTGCAAATCTTTACCCAGTCCGGTTTTCGGATATTGTGCAGAGGTTGGATGAAGTTTACTCTGCTGATAAATATACTCAGCGCTTGACAGTGTTTCAGCCATCACTTTATACAAATAATCCACGGGTTTTTCGGTATGTTCATCCTGGTGACCTGCCGAAATATCTTTAAAATATTTTTGATGGCTTGTATTATACAAACGTGCCGGATCTTTCAATGCAAGGCCTTTTATTCGCTCTCCTTTTAACGCAAGACTTAAAATATCATCGATCTCCATGGCCTGGGTTGGCTTATCACAGCCGGAACACTGAGCATCCAAATATCTTCCCAGCCACCCCGTAGACATAAAACCATTGCTTTCACTTGCTGTTTGCCAAATATCCATACTTCGAAAATGCGAACGGTCGGGGTTGGGATATCCAACGCTGTTTAATATCCCCAGGCTTCCGTCATTATACAGGTCTCTTAGTGCAGTTAAAGAAGGATGTAACCCCACTGCTTCTGTCAATATAAGAGATTTTACTTTTTCAATGCCCAGGTGCGGGCGAACACGGTAATAAATATCATTGCCTACAGGAATTACGGTATTCAATCCATCGTTGCCGCCGCTAAGCTGCAAAACAACCAGCACTTTATTTCCCTGAGGGACCATCATCGGCTTTTCAAATGCTTTTAAGAATTTCGGCAACATAAAAGATGTTGCAGCCAACGAGCCCGCTTGTAAAAATTGTCTGCGTTTGATTAACATAATTGATATTCTGGTGTACTCATTAACTGAATTGTTGCCGATTTGATAAATCCTTCCCTGCTGCTGTTGTCGGTAAATTTTCTCAGGGTGTTTTCAGCAACACCATTTTGGACCTGTAAAATGATAGACGCAATTTCATTGGCAAGATTTTCCTTTTGAACATCATCAAACTTCTTCAAATACTTATCCCAGCTTATTTGCGCTTTTATCATTTGTCCGCCATTGATTTTTCCAAAACCTTTGATGCGCATGGGTCCGTCATTCATTTCTTTAATCCCCATCGCCTGGTCATCATCTTCTTTTGGCTGAAGATCAAATTGATCAGATGCATATATTATTTGAGGTATTCTTAACCGGAACATTAAAGTGGAACTATCAATCCAATTTGCGCCGCCGGGCCAGCCGGCAACATTGGGAGGATAAAATAATAACTGCCCGAGCAAACGCTGAACGATCAGCAATACATCCTCATTTTCAATGTCCATGGGCAACATCCTGCGAATGCCAACGATTAACTCGACAGGAGATTTTATCCTTGCCCCGATATTTTTTTCTTCATAAAACCAATCGCTGGCAAAAATATCTTCCATCAATGCCCTAATATCATAATTGCTTTGATGGAAACGATTACCGAGCCACGCAACTTTTGAATCATCAATATCATCATTTACAAAAAAGCGATATATTTTTTTGGCAATGAAATTTGCTGTTTGTTTTTGCTCAAGCAAAATATTCAGCACATCATCGCCATCAAAATTTCCGGTTTTTCCCAAAAAATTTTTATCGCCGTTGTCATGCTGAAATTTTCTGAATACAAAATCTCCCTGAAGGTTTGCACCCCAGCCGGTAAAAGCGCGAGCGCCTTCTTTGACATCTTCTTCGGAATAATTTCCTCTGCCGAGTGTAAATAATTCCATTACCTCACGGGCAAAATTTTCATTGGGATGGTCTTTTCTATTTTGATTATTATTTAAAAAATTGATCATTGCCGCGCTCTTACTCACTTCGCGCAAGAGATCAGCAAAATTTCCCAATGCATTTTTACGGATCGTGTCCAATAACAACTGCTGGTAATAAATGTTCAGGTTGCGTGATGCAAAATGACTGTGCCAGAACAAACTCATCTTTTCACGCAGCTGTGCATCGGTATTTACCATTTCATTCAGCCACGCAAGGTTCAGGCTTTTTATATCTTCCTGCGACTGTTTGCGCATTTGTTTCTTTTCATCCTGAGATAACCCTTTTTTCTGAAGTTTGACAACGTCATCAATTCCCATTGTCAATCCTTTCAAATAATCATTGGCAATGTCAATGTATTGGGGAGATCTTGCGGAAGCTTTAAAAATTGCATTGGCTACATTTTTCTGGGAAGCTGTTTGCAACTGATCTAGATCTTCGGCCATGGAACCAAACCCTGCACGCCATAGTAAATGCTGGTTCTTCAATCGATCGGTTACAGTCATGGGAAAATTTTGTTTTTGACTCCTTACACAACGTAAGGTTTAACCACAGGATTTTATTAAGTAACCAGCATTAACAAATAATTGAACAATTACTTTTTCCCCAGAATAAAATCAACACCGAATGTGAAATTGGTTAAAAAATCCAGCGAAAGGGAAGAGGAAGAATTTCCTTCCCCGAAATCATAATACGCATAGGAAAGTCCCCCACATTCAGCAGTCAGCAGCACTCTTTTGCTCACCAGGTAATAGACCCCCGGAACAATGCCTCCTTCATAATCATGTGTTGTGGAATTATTCTTCGTGTACAGACCAGTTGAATCAAGAACCAAATAGGAACTTTTGGCCAGGACAATGCCTGCATATAGTTGAAGGAATATTCCAAATTTTTCTTTGCAGGGAAAATATTTTTTATAAAAAATATTTGATATAAAGGAAGAAAGTTTGTAATTGCCGGGATTGTCGGTATAACTATAGCCTAAATTAAGCCCGAGAGTGGAATTTTTTCCCAATGCATAGGCGATATGAGGAGCGATATTTGCATTTGACGTTGAATTCCCATTAGCAAACGAGGCATTTCCATTGGCGCTGTTTGAAGCATTGAATCCTAAATTTCCACCCAGTAACAAATCATTTTTTTCTATTTGCGAGAGGGTGGTAGAGAATAAAAAAATCACAAGAGCAAGGGATAGGTAAATTTTCTTTTCCATATGCAAGGTTTATTTTGAAGCAAATATCTAAAAATAAAAGAAATGGAAACGATCCTTATTTTTTTTCACAAATTTTTTTGTTAGCCAATCCACAAATTAAGATTACCGTGCAGCGTTTGGATTCATTATGAAATAGATGAACTTCCAAAATAACTATGTAAGACCTTGGGTAAATTAATTTCATTTTCAGCCTGATTGTTTTCAAGCAGGCAGGCGACTAGCCTTGGCAATGC
>DATGFZ010000446.1:0-4397 GCA_035308805.1 Puia sp.
AATTGCGGACCGAGATATTCGATCACCGATTCATTGCCTTATGACAGAGAAAATACAACCATGCGTTTTTTTGCCATGTGCGATACATGTAATGAGGAGTATAGTGACGTTGACAAGCGCAGGTATTATTCTCAAACCAATTCGTGTAGTGATTGCGGAATTGCCATGAGTATGTTTGATACCCGTAATGAGATTGCACACGACAATGCTGTAATCATTGGTAAAATCATTGATGCACTTTATTCCGGAAAAATACTGGCAGTTAAAGGAATTGGCGGATATCTTTTATTGTGCGATGCGAATAATGAACAAACAATACGGTTGATGCGACAGCGGAAACATAGACCGACAAAACCCTTTGCAGTGATGTTTCCGGATATAAAGGCCATCAGGGAGGTTGCATTTGTCCGTGAAGAAGAAGCCAAAGCGTTGCATAGCGTGGTTGCGCCCATCATTTTATTGTTTGCAAAAAAAAATATTGATGATAAAATCTGCACAAAAGAAATTATTCCAAGACTTTCCAGATTAGGGGCGATGCTGCCATACACGCCATTGTATGATCTGGTACTTTCGGCATTTAAAAGACCAATAGTGGCGACAAGCGCCAATATTTCTGATTCGCCAATTGTTTATGAGAATGAAGATGCTTTGCGGTCCCTGTTCAGTGTGGCTGATTTTATCATCACCAACGATCGCGAAATTGTAGTTCCTCAGGATGATTCCGTCATGCAGTTCACCAAAATGTCAAGGCAAAAAATAATCATTCGTCGTTCACGGGGTCTGGCCCCTTCCTGGTTCAATTATGATTGTCAAAACGATAAGACCATACTGGCAACAGGTGCATTGCTGAAGAGCACTTTTACTTTTGTCAATCGAAAAAATGTCTATGTCAGCCAATACCTGGGGAGCACGGAAAGTTATGATGCCCAGTGTGCATACACGAAAACTGTTGATCATTACTTTCGCCTGTTTGATCAACTGCCTGCAATGATTTTAACTGATAGCCATCCACGCTATTTTTCCAATCAGTTTGCAAAAAAGACAGGGAGTGATTTTAATGTTGATGTGGTGGAAATTCAACATCACCACGCACATTTTGCTGCAGTACTTGCAGAGAATAACCTACTGTGCACGCCGTCGGTACTCGGAGTGGTATGGGATGGTACCGGGTTTGGTGACGATGGAAATATCTGGGGCGGTGAATTTTTTATTTATGACAATAATTGCATGCAACGCAGCGCGCATTTCAGTTATTTTCCTTTCATGCTTGGAGATAAAATGCCAAGAGAACCACGCATTTCTGCCTTGACCACATGCACGGATATTCCTGCAGCAGCTGATCTCCTGAGAAATAAATTCACACCGGCAGAATGGCAATTGTACCGGCCTATGCGGGGGCAATCTGCTCTAAAATGCTCTTCGGTCGGAAGGATTTTTGATGCTGTAGCCTCCCTGCTGAACCTGTCAGACAGGCAATCTTATGAGGGTGAAGCTGCCATGTTGCTTCAGGAGCTGGCGTTCAAATATTTTGAACAGCATGGCTGGATTATCGATGAGTGTTATCCTGCCGAGGACGACAATGGGATCTCCACAAAGCTGTTGATGGAGCAAATTGTCAATGATGTTTGTCAAAATAAATCGCCTGAATTTATTGCCGCAAAATTTCATTTCTCTTTAGTGCAAATAATAAAAAACATGGCGAACCGCATCGCCATAAAAAAAATAGCTTTTAGTGGGGGTGTATTTGTAAACACTGTGTTGGTTGATTTGCTGCAAATGTATCTCGGAAGGGATTTTGAACTGTTCTTTCATAAAGAGCTATCTCCGAACGATGAAAATGTATCGTTCGGTCAATTTGTTTATTACGACAATAAAATAAAAAGCATAAAAGATAATACGGTCACAAAAATGGAATTACACAAACGCGAAGCAGAAGAAATTATAAATTATTAACAATCAATATTTAATTACTATGTGTCTAGCCATTCCAGGTAAGGTGCTATCCATCCAAAACAACGGCAATGCGGTACGCATGGCTGAAGTTTCATTTGGTGGCATCATAAAGAAAACCAGCCTCGAAATTTTGCCTGAGGCAAAAGAGGGCGATTATGTGTTGGTGCATGTCGGTGTTGCCATCAGCAAAGTGGATGAGGCGGAAGCCCAGAAAACATATCAGTTCCTCAGAGATTTTGGCGAACTCAATGAACTGGAAAACGATAACGCTTAAATATAATATATGAAATACTTATCAGAATTTCGTTCACCGGAATTGGTCGATGCCCTGATGAAAGAAATAAAAAAGATTGTTCGCGGCCACTGGAATATTATGGAAGTTTGCGGGGGGCAGACCCATTCACTGGTAAAAAACGGTATTCTCAATATGTTGCCGGAAAATATCGAGATGATTCATGGTCCCGGCTGCCCCGTGTGTGTTACACCCGTCGAGTTGATTGATAAAGCAGTTCATCTGGCAACGGAGCATAATGTAATTCTTTGCTCTTATGGCGACATGATCCGTGTGCCAGGCACCGTGATGAGTTTGCTTGAAGCAAAATCAAAGGGCGCTGACGTCCGCATCTTATATTCGCCATTGGAAGCCGTAAGAATAGCCAAAGAAAACCCTGACCGCGAAATAGTTTTTTTTGCTGTTGGGTTTGAAACTACTGCACCTGCGAATGCCTTGTCTGTGGTACATGCCCGCCGCGAAAAATTAAAAAATTATTCAATTCTCACTTCACACGTTCTCGTGCCCCCTGCCATGGAGGCCATCATGAGCGATGCGGAATGCAGGGTGGATGCCTTTCTGGGCGCGGGGCATGTTTGCACCATCATGGGCATCAACGAATACTATCCACTGGTTGAAAAATATCATCTGCCCATCGTGGTTACCGGATTTGAGCCGGTGGATCTGCTTGAAGGAATTCTAATGGCAGTCAGGCAGCTCGAAGCCGGAGAATATAAACTCGAAAATCAATATGGACGGGTAGTTGAAAAAGACGGAAATAAGAATGCCATTGCCATGATTGATGAAGTCTTTGAGGTTTCCAACAGGGAGTGGCGCGGAATCGGCAATATTCCATTCAGCGGTTACTCGGTCAAAAATGAATACAGGGATTTTGATGCGAATAAAAAATTCAATATTGATATTGGGGAAGTGCACGAAGACCCCACATGTTTGTCAGGCGATGTCATGAAGGGGAAAATAAAACCCAATCAATGCCCGAATTTCGGCACCAGGTGTACGCCCGTAAAGCCTTTGGGCGCTCCGATGGTAAGCAGTGAAGGAGCGTGCGCCGCGTATTATCATTTCAGGATGGCAAGCGCCCTTGAAGACATAAAAAGCTGAATGCAAAAAGATCGTTTTTTATTTTTGATCCAGGCACAAGTTCTTTATTCCAGATCATTTCGCCATCCCGCTTCAGGCGGGAAACAGCGGTAGTGTTGTGTGATATCATATTCACTTATTTTCAATTATCAAATAATGCAACTCACTTGTCCAATCCCAACGCTTGATTTTGACGTTATCAATTTAGGTCATGGCAGTGGCGGATCATTGACACACCAACTGTTAGAATCCGGGGTATTCAAATTATTCGAAAATGAATTGCTGAATAAAAAACATGATGGTGCCATTTTCAATCTCCAGGGTAAGGTTGCCATGAGCACCGACAGCTATGTGGTATCCCCGGTTTTTTTTCCCGGTGGCAACATCGGTGATTTGGCGATAAACGGAACTGTTAACGATTTGGCAATGTGCGGTGCTGCTGCAAAGTATTTATCATTGAGCTTTGTGCTGGAAGAAGGATTGCGAATGGAAGAGTTTTGGGAAATTTTAAACACGATTAAAAGTTGTTGTGATCAGGCAGGGGTGCAAATCGTCACAGGCGACACCAAAGTTGTGGAAAAAGGAAAAGGCGATAAAATTTTTATCAATACAACTGGTATTGGTCATGTTCACCCCAATTCAAGCATTGACATCTGTAATATAAGACAGGGGGATAAAATTATCTTAAGTGGGCCGTTGGCGCGTCATGGTATAACAATAATGAGTAACCGAGACGGTTTTGAGTTTGAGACCAGCGTCATCAGCGACACGAGACCACTGAATAAAATTGTTTTGAACTTACTTGATGAATTTGGTCAACATATCCACCTGTTGCGTGATCCGACACGCGGTGGTCTGGCAACCGTACTAAATGAAATGGCAAAAGAGGTAAATCTGGGAATGGATATAATTCAAAAATATATCCCCGTTGAAGAAGAAGTTTATGGCGCCTGCGAAATGCTGGGTCTCGACCCCTTGTATGTTGCCAATGAAGGTTTGTTTGTTGCAATTGTTGATGCATCCTCAGCAGGTGATTTTTTGACCATGCTAAAAAGATGGGAACATGGATCAA
>DATGFZ010000447.1:0-1852 GCA_035308805.1 Puia sp.
CTTCAACCGGCAATGTCTAATGCGCAACCCGTGGTGTTGCAAAACCACTCATCTATCCAGGAGCATGAAGAAGTAGAAGAATCCCTCAACATTATGGATAAAGAAAAAGAACTCATCATCAAAGCACTCAAAAAACACAAAAGCAAACGCAAAGATGCAGCTTCCGATCTTGGTATCAGTGAGAGGACACTATATCGCAAACTGAAGGAATATAATATTGAAGACCTTTGATCCGATGAAAATAAATAATGAATAAGTAAAAATGAAAAAAGAATTCCACCATGCGGTCTTCAAATACTCACCTGGCAGCTTCACGGGGGCTTTTTGTTTTTTGATTTTTGCGTTTTTCATGTCATCCTGCGGCGTCTATTCATTCAAGGATGTGTCCATTCAACCTCCGAATGCAAAGACAATCCACATCGGTTATATAGAAAATAAAGCGCGGTATGTCAATCCTCAGCTGAGTCCGCAGCTGACAGATAAATTCAAGCAAAAAGTAAGTACCCAGGTTTCTAAATTATCGCAGATTGAAACCAGTGATGCCGATTTCGACGTTGCGGCTTACATCACGGGATACGACGTAACGACTTCCGGTGTTACCAATCAACAGGCAGCAACGAATCGACTGACTGTAACAGTCCATATCGATTTTAAAAACCGCCTTGACGATAAGAGAAGTTTTTCCGCAGATATTTCGAGAAATTTTGATTATTCGGCAAATCTTACGCTGAATGTTGCAGAAGGCCAGCTGCTCTCTACTATTATCAGCAATGTAACTGATGAAATGTTTAACCGTATTTTTTCTAACTGGTAAGAAAAAATTTGAATGAACAACAATATTGATCATATCGTAAAAAATATTTTTCAGGCTGAGTCTTTTGAGCTGGTCTCTTTAAAACAATTGAATGAACTGGTAGACACCTACCCGTCATTCCAATTTGCACATTATATGCTCAGCAAGAAAATGCAGATGGTAAATATTCCCGATTTTGAAAAAGAATTGCAAAAAACGGCCTTGTATTTTACAAACCAGCTCTGGCTTCAATGGTTATTAAATCAAAAAAATGACGCAGAACCTCAATTATCCAATACAAACCGGAATCGTATCAGCGATGATAAATTTTCTTTGGGAAATCACCTGGTAGAGGCAGCCAAAGACACGCCGGCCATTCCCCGTGAATCTTTGGCTAAAAAAACGCAAGATGATGTTTTATCCTTTGGTCCTTATTATACCATTGATTATTTCGCATCACAGGGCATTAAGGTTTCACAGGAGGAAAACCCAAAAGACAAATTCGGGAAGCAATTGAAAAGCTTTACGGATTGGCTCAAAACCATGAAAAAACTTCCTCAGCAGGCAGATGAATCTGAGTCGGAGAGTGACTTTGACTCTGCCAGAAATTCCCTGATTGAAAATTTCGCCGCCCATTCGCTCGAACAAAAAGAAGTAATCACCGAAACCATGGCTGAAGTGCTGATCAAGCAAGGTAAAAAGGAACGGGCCATTGAATTATATCACAAATTAAGTTTGCTTAATCCCTCCAAAAACGCTTACTTTGCAGCCAAAATTGACCAATTAAAATAGAAAACGATGGTTATTCTTTTTGTGACGTTACTCATGCTTGCTTGTATTTTTTTGGGATTGATCGTGCTCATTCAAAATCCAAAAGGCGGTGGCCTGGCAGGTAATGTTGCTGGTTTCAGCAACCAGTTTATGGGCGTAAAACAGACAACCGATGTACTCGAAAAAGGAACCTGGACATTGGCAATTGTTGTCGGTGTACTTTGTTTATTTTCAGCTTTATTTATTCCAAGGGCAACTGCCATTCAGGTTCGTGATGTAAGACCAAAT
>DATGFZ010000448.1:0-7480 GCA_035308805.1 Puia sp.
AGCCCTGCTGTTACATTTAGTGTTCTTTTGAGACTGCTGAGGCCATTGTCGCCCAAAGGGGAACCGGAGAAATGTTTATCAGCCACAGCAGCATAGGTCTCATAAGTACCTTGTACAATCCCCTGCGAGCCAATGTAAATCCAGCTGCCCGCCGTCATTTGTCCATACATCATCAAACCTTTTTTTTCAAGTTCATCAAAATATTCCCATGTGGCCCATTTGGGAACGAGTTGAGAATTGGAAATTAAAACTCTCGGCGCATCTTTGTTGGTTCTTAGAATGCCAACTGGTTTACCACTTTGAATTAATAAGGATTCATCATTCTCTAAAATTTTTAATGCAGCGATGATGTTGTCAAGTGCTTCAAAATTTCTTGCCGCTTTTCCCCGGCCGCCATACACTATTAATTCATCGGGTCGCTCAGCAACTTCAGGATTTAAATTATTCAGCAACATGCGCATTGCAGCTTCCTGTATCCAGCCTTTGCATTGCAAGGTAGTACCGGTTGGCGTTTTGTATTTGATGGGATCGTAATGTTTTGTGAGGATGTTCATAAAGCTTTATTATTGCATAAAAGGGCACGACGCAAAATAATATTTTAAACCATTGGGTCGATACCAGAAATATTTATATGCTGAACTCTGAATAATTTTCATTCAGGTCAACCTTTCTTGAACCTGCAAACTCGCTCACTTTCTCTACAAAAGAAAAATCTTTAATCATGTTGGTAACGCTGTTGATGTCCTCAGCAAAGATCCTGTCCTCTTCTGCAAAACCAACAAACCGGCGAACATAATCATGTGCAAACTCAAGGATTGCGCTGCTTTTCAATGGTCTTCGAAATTCGATTGCCTGGCATGCTGTTAATAATTCAATGGCTAAAATATATTCGAGATTATCCAGCACACGATTAGTCTTTCTTCCGCTGATGCTTCCCATGCTCACGTGATCTTCCTGCCCAAGTGACGTGGGGATACTATCGGCACTTGCGGGAAAACACAAAGTTTTATTTTCAGTTACCAATGCCGCTGTCGTGTATTGCGGGATCATAAAGCCACTGTTTAACCCTACATTATTCATCAGTAATATTGGCAATCCCCATTTACCTTCCAGTAACAAATAGCAGCGGCGATCGGAAATATTTCCCAGTTCAGCTGCAGCAAAGCAAGCGTAATCCAGCGGTAACGCCAATGATTGTCCGTGAAAATTTCCACCACTGATCGTATCATCTTCAAGAATAATGGGGTTATCGGTGACTGAATTCAATTCGATTTCCGTCTGCGCTTGCAAATGTAACCAAGCATTTCGGCTTGCCCCATGAACTTGAGGCATGCAACGCAATGAATAAGGATCCTGTACCCTGCCGCAATCAATATGGCTTTGCATGATATCACTACCGGCAAGCAATATGCGTAAACGCTGCGCAACCAACTTGTTGCCAGAAAATGGGCGCAACTCGTGCAAACGTTCATCGAAGGGCGCTTTTGTCCCAGTTAATGCTTCAAGGCTCATCGCGCCAATAATGTCTGCAGCTTCCAGGCAATTGTGCATTCGCTGAACGGCTTTTACTGCAAACGATAAAATAAACTGTGTACCATTGATTAAAGCAAGCCCTTCTTTTGGACCAAGCCGAAGAGAAGCTAGATCAGATTTTCTTAACGCTTCACCCGACTTCATGCGTGTGAATACCTTTGAATCCCCGTCAATTTGCCAATAAACTTCTCCGAGTCCTATCAATGGCAAAAATAAATGTGCGAGCGGTGCTAAATCTCCGCTGGCGCCAACAGATCCTTTTTCAGGAACTACCGGAATCACATCATTGTCGATATGCCATAAAATTCTTTCCAGTGTATGAAATTGCACGCCGGAATATCCTTGCGCCAGCGCATGCACTTTGGTGATGAGCATTATTTTGGCCACCTCGATTGGAATGGGATCCCCGACACCAACACTATGACTTTGTAATATTTTATGCTGGAGGGTGAGTGTATCTTCCACCGAAATTTTTGTGTTGGCGAGAATTCCAAAACCTGTGTTCACCCCGTAAACGGTTGTATTATTTTCTACAATATTTTTTACATGTTGTTGGCATGCATTTACTTTCTCAATAGCCTGCGCGCTTAATACTCCTTTAAGTGACCCGTTTGCTAATGCAATTGCTTTTGCGATCGTTAATTTGTCAATTCCGTAATGAAATAGAGTGTTCATAATAGAAGCTCAAAAGTATAAAAAGATAAGGGTCTCGCAAAGGTCGGATTAGTTTTACCCAGAGAGAACCAGCGGCAAAGAGTGGGGAACAAACGTGTTGCCTATACGCACTGGATCATTTGAAACCACCGTTAAATGGAATCAAAACGATGAGCGTCATCCGATGCATGCTGAATGAGATTGATGTCACCGGTTAACTAAAAATCCAATTAAAAAGATGATAGCAAGGAAATTCATGCATCGGCCGGAACAAAATTTTCCCCCATCAGTAAATTCTCCTGTTTTTGATGACCTGACAGCGAAAAAATACCATAAATCAACACCTCAACTACTCGATATATTGATTGATGATATTCTCCAGCCACTCTTGTTTGCCGCTTGTTTGTTTTGGTTCGCCGTTGGAAATTGCGAATGCCCTCAGATCTTCCAGCGTGAGTTTTCCGTCTTCGAAATCCTTTCCCTTGCCAATATCGAATGATGCGTAGCGATGCAGTCGAAATTTTTGGTAAGGAGATTCCCGTAAAATATTTTCTGCAATGATAAATGCGCGTGCAAAAGCATCCATGCCGCCAATATGGGCAAGAAAAATATCTTCCGGATCCGTAGAATTTCTTCTGGTCTTTGCATCAAAATTTACTCCGCCACCGCCGAATCCCCCAGCTTCTATAATAATTAACGCAGATTCTACCAACTCATTTAAATTAACCGGAAACTGGTCAGTGTCCCAGCCGTTTTGATTGTCACCACGGTTTGCATCGATGCTTCCAAGCATGTTTGCATCTGCAGCAGTTTGCAACTCGTGTTGAAATGTGTGGCCTGCAAGGGTCGCATGGTTCACTTCAATATTTAATTTAAAATCCTTTTCCAGTCCATAATTACGAAGAAAACCAATAACCGTCGCCGCATCATAATCGTATTGATGTTTGGTTGGTTCGCAGGGTTTTGGCTCAATAAAAAATGTGCCCGTAAAACCATGCCTGCGCGCATAGTCGCGCGCGATACCCAAAAATTTTGCCAGATGATCTAATTCTCGTTTCATGTTGGTATTTAGCAAGCTCATGTAACCTTCTCTCCCTCCCCAAAAAACATAATTTTCTCCACCGAGTGCGATGGTTGCATCCATAGCATTTTTTATTTGTGTGCCTGCATACGCAACCGCAGCGAAATCCGGATTCGTCGATGCACCATTCATGTAACGCGGATTTGAAAATACATTGGCCGTGCCCCATAATAATTTTACGCCGCTTGCGGATTGTTTTTGTTTCGCATAATCAACGATGGTTTGTATTCGTGATTCGTATTCAGCAATGGTATTCCCCTCATCGACCAGGTCTATATCATGAAAGCAGTAGTAAGGAACGCCGAGTTTGGTGATGAATTCGAAAGCCGCATCCATCTTATCTTTTGCGCGTTGGATCGCATCCCCTGACTGGTTCCATTCAAAATTTTTTGTGCCTGGTCCGAATGGATCGCCTCCGGTGTTGCAGAATGTATGCCAGTAACAAACGGCAAAACGCAAATATTCTTTCAACGTTTTTCCGGCGATCGATTTATTTTCATCATACCATTTATAAGCAAGTGGGTTATCGGATTTTCTGCCTTCAAACTTTATTTGTCCGATGGCTTTAAAAAATTCTTTGTTGCCGGTGACGATGCTCATAATTTTTTTTTTACAGATTCAAATTATACATTATAAACAATTCTCTGTTATGGGCCCTTTTTTGTGGAAAAACAGTGCCCCTAAGACGCCCGAAAACCGTTACGGCTTATTTTCGGGCTCAAAAGGTTGAGAAGGGTTTCGCCCTGCATTGCTTCCACAAATATCCCTTCAACTCTCTAAAACAATAATAATAATTCCTTTTTCCATCGTTGATAGGCATCTTTGGTTGCCTGATGCGATTTTTTTTCAGGTTCTATGCGCTGAATTACTTTCATTCCTTCAAAGCATTCAGCAAAATTTTTATAATAGCCAGAACCAACACCTGCGCCACGTGCGGCTCCAATTGCCCCATCTGTGTTAAATAATTCAACAACACAATTTGAAACGTTTGAAAAAGTATGTGCAAAAACCTCACTCATAAACATATTGGCATAACCTGCCCGGATTGTTTGCAATTCCATTCCCATATCCTGCATTATTTCCATTCCATAATGTAGTGCAAAGACTATTCCTTCCTGAGCGGCGCGCGCAACATGGTCACGGTTATGCGTATTAAATTGCAAGCCTCTCAAATGTGCGGTTATATTCCTGTTGGCAAAAATTCTTTCTGCTCCGTTTCCAAAAGGAAAGATTTGTAAACCTTCTGAACCGATCGATATTTTTGAGGCCCGATTGTTTATTTCATCGTATGACAGATCATTAAAAAAGTTTTTTCGAAGCCAACTATTTAATATCCCGGTTCCATTAACGCACAATAATATTCCATAACGTTTGGCAGTATCTTTATGATTGACATGCACGAACGGATTGACCCTCGATTGCCTGTCAAACTCCACTTTATCAGCAACTCCGAAAACAACGCCAGAAGTGCCGGCCGTAGCCGCAATTTCGCCTGGCTGGAGTACGTTGAGTGAAAAAGCGTTATTGGGTTGATCGCCTGCCCGATAACAAATTGGCGTTCCGCTATCAATACCCAATACAGCAGCGGCTTCTTTGGTGATTTCTCCCTGTTCACCGAATGTGGGAACAACAGGAGATAAAATACCCTCATCAATTTGATAGTAATCGAGCAATTCTTTTGCGATGGAATTTGTTTGAAAATTCCAGAAAATACCTTCTGATAATCCGGAAATAGTTGTTGCAGGTTCCCCAGACAATTTTAATGCGATGTAGTCTCCCGGCAGCATTGCCTTATATATATTTTTGTAAACATCCGGTTCATTTTCCTTTACCCACTTCAATTTGGACGCGGTAAAATTTCCCGGTGAGTTTAAGAAATTCTTCAGACAAAATTCTTCTCCCATATCTTTAAATGCCCGGTCACCAAATCCGACAGCACGGCTATCACACCAAATTATCGATGGTCGCAGTGGCTGCATATCAATTCCAATACAAACCAATCCATGCATTTGATACGAAATGCCGATGGCAATGATCTCATCAGGCCTATACAAGATTTGTTGCCTGAGTTTGTCGGTTGCATTTATTAATTCCTGCCACCAACGCTGGGGGTCTTGCTCCGCAAATCCAGGCCGGGAGGAAATAATATCCATTTCAGAAGACGGAGAAAAAGCTGCAGCCATAATTTTTCCGGAATCTGCTTGGAGCAAGGCTGCTTTTATTGATGATGAGCCGATATCGTATCCTAACAAATATTTCACATGGCTGTTTATGTAGAAGGCAATTTAATAAAACAATGGCTATTTGCAGTTCTTTTTGTTTGCGCATAAATAGATTGAAAAACCGCAGCCAAAAACAATGACGTTCTGTTAAACAACCATGCTAAGCGGGTTTGAACCGTCTTATTTTATTGCTCAATGAAAAGTAAACTTGTTATTTTTAGCAATTCAAAATCAAATAATGTACGAAAATAAACGACAACCGCTGGCGCCAAGAAGAATTTTTTACCGGCGTATTGCAAAAAATACTTTGTTTGGCTGCTTAATTATTTTTATTTGCTTGATGATTGGCATTGCCGGGTATCATTACACCGCACAAATCGAATGGTTGGATTCGCTGCATAATGCATCTATGATATTAAGCGGAATGGGGCCGGTAGTAGAAATTAAGTCAGATGGCGGAAAATGGTTTTCTTCCTTTTACGCACTTTTCAGCGGAGTTGTATTCATCACCAATATTGGAATTATTTTGGCGCCGGCCGTACATCGCTTCTTTCATCGTCTGCACCTGGAAGCAAAAAACAATTGACAACGGATCAAAATGGTTGCTCCAGAGAATTCAAAACCTAAACCAGGTTGTCAAGTATTGTTCATTGATGCAGTGATCATCTCTTACGGATTTTCATTCTTTTTTTACAAGCACTATTTTAGCTCTGTCTGCCTTATAAATCTGCTCGTAATAGTCAACGAGACCGGCATAATCCGCCGCAGGAAAATTTCCGCTGAATTGCTCCCGGTAACGATAATACACTATTTTATCGGGCATGACCTTCATAGAAGAAATATATTTTCCAAATTTACTTTCTATTTTTTTATCAGCAGGTAATGCTTCGGATTGAAAGCCCGCCGGGATTTTTATTTCAATGGAATCAATGTCCCTGAATTCCGAGTGCAGTTCCACGGGGTATTTTCTTTCTTCGTCTTTTTTTAATTTATTATCTGAGCGATTTAAAATATTCGGATTGATAAACAACCTTCTTCCGCTGACTTGCGCGTAGTTCGCAGCTGTTAATTCAATGGATTCATTAATGGCCGGAGGAATATTATTTTTTTCTTCTTTATATTCGAATTTGGTGATATCATAGGTTGGCAGATCAATTTCAGTTTTTAACTGTTTTAGTAAATCATCTTTTGATTTGTACTCCAATTCAAGTTCGAGGTCATCTTGCTGTTCGGCCTTATAAAAAGTATTGACATCAGCCGTCAGATTTCCTTCATCATTTATAGTCGCCGTGATTTTTCTGACCTGCAGGTTGTCATTTATTCCGTATTTAGGTGTACGAACAAGAGTTCCACCTGTTTCATCTACCAGCAAACCCCATCGGTTTGCCGTGAAACTACTCAGATATCCTGCGGGCAATTCATGGTCGGTACATTCGAGCCAAACCGTATCCCGGCCCATCGGCACACAGGCTATTACGTGATTGAACTGGCTGCATGGAAAATCACTTACCACTTCGGGAGCATTTTCTTTCGCCCTGATAATGACATATTTACCTGCAATCCCCGCTTCCTTTAAAAGGGCAACCATATAATTTGATAAAGCTTTGCAATCGCCATAACGTTTCGTCGCCACATAATTTGCGTCAAAAGGCTGCCAGGCGCCGATACCAAATTGAATACTGATATACCGAGTATTTTTTTGCAGGAAATCATAGAGTACGGCGATCTTATGTCTTTCATCCTGAATATTATCTGTCAGCTCATGAACTTTTGATTTAACATCAGCAGGCAATACATCCCTGCCTTTAATGAGTTGATAATTGAAAGCGCCAAAACTTGCCCAGGTCGTCATGTTTCCTTTATAACCTTCTGCTTCAAACTCTGAAGGTGCCAGCATGACATAAGGAGTGATTTTATTCCAGGAAGGCGAGAGGGGTTCAGCTGATTTTGCGGGCAAATTTTTTATTTCCCAGGTGTAGATTTTTTTGCC
>DATGFZ010000449.1:0-17414 GCA_035308805.1 Puia sp.
AAAGTTTGTACAAGGGTTGGTTTTTTAGTTTTCCGTATAAATCCCATGCCGCCATATCGAGCGCGCAAACTAAAAAAGGATTGCCAGGAAACAAATGATGAAGATAATGCCAGTAACGTGCAGGCTCTGTAAAAGCGAATTTTTCGACAAATATTTTTTTGTTTTCCAAATCCCCGATCATTTTTTCTGTAGTAATATCATAATAACTTATTGCCGGTGCTTCTCCGTAACCTTTGATTCCGAAATGCTCCAATTCAACAATAAACGTCGGTTGATGGGTTTTTGTACCTTTTGAAATGGTGAACGGGTATTTAAAAGGAAGGTTGTATGTCCGGTAATGAACTTTCATAGGCAATGTGAGATGCAAGCAGTTAAAAGGAGAATGTCTGAAGTTTGCTCATTGTTGAATATTAATTTTTCATCCGAATGGCTCATCTCCCTGAAGAATGAATATGATCTTTCAGTTCTTCATTAAATTTTTTCTCATCTATCAGATCTTCCAGATAAATATGCATACGGTATTTCCAGTAATTTTTCGGATTTGCCGGAACGTTGATTCTCTCGTCATATGGGTTTTCCCTGCGGATATTTTCACTCATTCCCAAGATATCCTGCAATTGAAAAATGCTCCACATCGCAGATGAATATAAATGTTGAATGATGATGGCTTTACTTATCCAGGGTTCACAGAAAAAGGGCGCATCTCCCCATTGACCCAATTCATGATTAAAAAAACGCTGGGTTTTTGCCCTGTCTTCTTCCCACCAAGCCCGGATGGTGCTCATATCGTGTGTGGAAGGAGTTACCACAGACAAATAGGGTGCATCTGCAGGATGAAAAAATTCTTTCTTAGGATCTTTCGGCATCCTTTGAATTTCAAGACTGAGTATCCCGGTTTGTTTCATGACATCAGGCACACAATCAGGAACCATTCCCAGATCTTCTCCGCAGACAAGCATATTCGTTGCCGCTTTTAATGCCGGTAATTTTTTCATCGCTTCTTCTGCCCAAAAATGATCTTGCCGGCGATAGTAATAATTTACATAAAGATCTCTTAATTGCATTTGCACGTTCCAGTCAAGATAGCGGAATGAAGAAGTTGATTCCATCGAAATGCGAAAATGAAATTGCTGACCCTTGGAGTCATCCGCCTCCAGTAAAATCACATTTGATATAAGATCAAACAACCCCCGGTGAATTTTATTATTGACGTCATTTTTTTCTTTGTCGTGAAAATAATTTTCAACCTTTCTCTGGGTGTTGAATTCTTCTTTTAATTCAAAAAAACCATTGCCCGCTGTATGGAGATAATCAGCTTTTATTTGTTCGGCATCGTGCTCAAAAATCTCCCACAACACCGCGTCGTTGATAAGTGGCTTTGTATATCGGTGATAGTTAAACGGAATGTTTCTTTCACTGAATTCATTGATGTGAACAGGAATTGCCGGAACAAAATAACCAAGTACTCCTTCAACGGCATTCATAGGAATGCTCCAGATGCGGAAAAAACCAAGGATGTGATCTATGCGGATGGCATCCAGATAGTAAGATATCTGCTCTAATCTTTTCTTCCACCAGTCAAATCCGTCTTTAGACATTTGCTCCCAATTATAGGTGGGAAATCCCCAGTTCTGTCCTTTGACAGCAAAATCATCCGGAGGGGCACCAGCCTGAAAATCCATGTGATACAATTCCGGATCCACCCACGCATCGCAACTGTACCGATAAATACCAATGGGAATATCTCCTTTCACAATCAAGCCATGTTTGTGCGCATAATCCGTTGCATCGCGCAACTGGCAATGCAAATGAAATTGAATGTAATAATGAATGGCTATCGAATCATAATGCCTCGCGTTTGGGGCAACAAATTTTTCGATCGATTCTTTTTTATACTTCCCGTATTGTTTCCATTGTGTAAAATCGCTGGTACCATAACGATCCCTCAAGCAGCAAAAAGCAGCGTAAGGAATTAGCCAGTGCTTATTTTTTTCAAAAAAAACAGCGTAATCTTCTTTTTCAAAAAACGTTCCCTTTTCAGTTGCGAATAATTCTTTTAACACCGACAACTTTAAATTGGTAACACGCGCATAATCGACTTCCGGCAATTCGTTCAGTGATTTATATTTTTTGTGCAGCGCTTTTATTAATGGAGCATTTTGTTTGCCGGCAACTTTTTCAAGATTGATGTAAACGGGATGCAACGCAAACGCGGAGATCGCTGCGTAGGGATAAGAATCTATCCAAGTGTGCGTAGCAATGGTATCGTTTACCGGCAGCATTTGAATAAGTTTCAAACCCGTCTTATTTGCCCAATTCACCAATAATTTTAGATCAGTAAACTCCCCTACTCCAAATGAATTTTTCGTTCTCAGGCTAAATACAGGTATTGCTACACCGGCGCCATGCCATTTATCATTTGGCAATTGTGCAAAACCATCATGAATAATCGCAACTTTGTTTTCCATGGCGTCACCATATAAAACCCTGTTGTTGCCATTTTCGTAATGCGAAAATTTCCTTTCCTTATTGTTATACACTGCATATTTATAATAAACAGGAAAAGATTCTTTAGGTAAAGAAATTTTACAGGTCCACCAGTTGTCCTGCAGTGACATGAAAACAACGGATCCGGTATCCCATTCTCCCAGCGGGAGACTGCTGCCGCTAAGACAAAGCACTTCGCTTTTCTTAAGAAGTGGCGCTTTTACTTTAAAAAGATGCGTGAAATGTTTTACTACTTTTTTCTTCGTCGTTTTTTTTGAATGTTTTAATAATGCTTGCTGGAAAGGCGCAGTAAAAAAAACATTTTCATATTCTCCGGCATGATTCCATGTATCCACTGTTTGGATTTCTTCGATTCCGGATTTTGAAATATCAATTACTTTGTCATTTCCCCATTCGATCACAACTGTCCCGTCAGCATTCTTTAAAAAATATTTATATTGTATTTTAGGATGAAGTGCATTGTCAATTGCTGTTATGCCCATCCAAAAATCGTCATTCTGGAAATGAAGAGGAAAAGCTTTTTCAATGTTATTATCTCCCAGTTCTTCTGTATTGCCGCTAACAAACAGACTCTGACCGGGTTGGGTGTGAAATCTTAAGTAAAACTGTATTTTCATCAGATGGGGTAAATTTGCTCCAAGTTGTCAGCTAATTTAATGTGTTTGGTCTACATTATCGGGCGAATTTAATAAAACCTTGTTCATTGTACATATTTTTTTATTTCATTCAATCTTTAATTCATTTTTTGCGGGAAAAAAGCCATCCGTAAAAGCTTTGGCTAAGATGAATTTGAAAAACGCGCCCCCGATGACTGTATCCGAATTTGGAATCGTTGAAAGTTATCACAAGAAAGATAAGGTCTTTGTTGATTAGTTCATTTGCCCTAATTTCGTTTAAAATTTAAAAAATGGAAGAAATAAAGAAATCAACCGGTTTATATTGGATTCTTTTTGCTATATCAGTTATCGCCTTTTTCTGGCTCTATACCATAATCGGAGGTGTATGCATTTTAACTCTTCCATTCGTTTGCACTTTTTTCGGTAAAGCGTTGAACATTATCTGATTCATCATTCAACATACTTAAAACAAAAAATGCTACCTCAACGGTAGCATTTTAGTTATAGAACATTATTTATTAGAGAGAACTTCTTTTAGAAAGTTTGCTTGCAGATTTCATGTTGCGTTGAATATTCCAAAGGTCAACGATTCCAAATGCACGGCTTTGGTTTTTTGCCAGGTTTATTTCCGTTGCAATTGTTTCTTTTACATCTGCTGTTGATAATAATTGTTCTAATTCTTCCTTGCCCATCTTGAAAATTGATGGCATAACATTACTGTTCATAATCTATCTGTTTTTTATTAATTACGATTGTTTGTCTTGAGCTGCCGGGTGGAACACCTAAGAATCGTTAGTAAGAAGTGTCTGGTTTAAATTCCCTTTTGTAAGTACTGTACAATGGCTCAATTTGATGGTGCAAATATACTATTTATTAGCCAAAATGCAAACTGACTTCATAATGAAACGTTAAGATGACATTTATAATTTAACAACTCCGTGTGCACTATACTGTTAGTAAGACCGCTGTCATATTTGTTTTGCCTGACGCTACGGTTCACATCCGGCTTTTTTACTTTCATTTCAAAAAAAAGCTTTCACAAAATGTGAAAGCTTCAATACATTTAAAACCATTCGATGCAAAGTTCATATTACTTCACTTCCTCAAACTCAGCGTCAGTTACATTTTCTGAACCCGAACCGGTATTTGGTTGGGCATTGTTGTTTGCTTCTGCACCCGCTTGTGCGCCAGTACCCTGAGTTGCTTTATACATTTCTTCGCTTGCTGCTGTCCAGGCATTATTCATTTCGGCAACTGCAGCATCGATGGCATTCACATCCTGGCTTTTGTGCGCTTCTTTTAATTTGCTCAATGCATTTTCAATCGGGGTTTTCTTATCTGCAGAAATCTTTTCACCAAATTCCTTCAGTTGTTTTTCTGTTTGGAAAATCAAACTGTCAGCCTGATTTATCTTGTCTACTTTTTCGCGGGCTGCTTTATCTGTGCTTTCATTGGCTTTTGCTTCAGCTTTCATTTTTTCAACTTCATCCTTGCTTAATCCGCTCCCGGCTTCAATACGAATTTTTTGTTCTTTGCCGGTTCCCTTATCTTTTGCTGTAACATGCAAAAGTCCGTTTGCATCAATATCAAATATCACTTCAATTTGCGGAACACCACGTGGGGCCGGCGGAATACCATCCAGGTTAAACATTCCCAGACTCTTATTTTGATTGGCCATCGGACGCTCACCTTGCAAGACATGAATTTGTACGCCAGGCTGGTTATCACTGGCCGTAGAAAAAGTTTCTGATTTTTTTGTCGGGATGGTCGTATTGCTTTCAATCAACCTCGTCATCACACCGCCCATTGTTTCAATACCTAAAGAAAGTGGTGTGACATCAAGCAACAATACATCTTTCACTTCGCCGGTCAACACGGCTCCCTGGATGGCTGCACCAATCGCCACTACTTCATCGGGATTCACACTTCTGTTTGCTTTCTTACCAAAAAATTTCTCAACTATTTCCTGCACTTTCGGAATACGTGTGCTACCTCCGACCAATATCACTTCATCAATTTGCGAAGCGTTCAAACCGGCATCTTTCAATGCCTGTTCACAAGGCTTCAAACATCTTTCAAACAAATTATCAGAAAGCTGTTCGAATTTTGCACGCGTTAATTTTTTTACAAGGTGTTTTGGCACACCATCGACTGCGGTGATGTATGGAAGATTTAATTCTGTTTCTGTAGAAGACGACAATTCTATTTTTGCCTTCTCAGATGCTTCTTTCAAACGCTGCAAAGCCATCGGGTCTTTGCGTAAATCGATATTTTCATCTTTTTTGAATTCTTCCGCAAGCCAATCCATGATCAGCTTATCAAAATCATCTCCGCCCAGATGGGTATCTCCGTTGGTTGATTTTACTTCAAATACGCCATCGCCCAATTCAAGTACCGAAATATCAAATGTTCCGCCACCGAGATCGAAAACGGCGATTTTTTCGTCCTTATGTTTTTTATCCAGTCCATATGCAAGTGCTGCTGCTGTGGGCTCATTGACAATACGGCGAACATTTAAACCGGCGATTTCTCCTGCTTCTTTTGTTGCCTGTCTTTGCGCATCATTAAAATAGGCAGGAACAGTAATTACGGCTTCAGAAACTTCCTGCCCCAGATAATCTTCGGCAGTTTTTTTCATTTTCTGAAGAATCATCGCAGAAATTTCCTGTGGCGTATATTGCCTGCCATCAATGTCAATACGGCAAGTATTATTGTCACCTTTGACTACATTGTAGCTCCAGTGACTGATTTCATTGGTTACTTCATCATATCTGCGCCCCATAAAACGTTTGACAGACATAATGGTATTTTTTGGATTGGTGATAGCCTGGCGTTTTGCCGGATCACCTACTTTACGCTCCCCGTTTTTGAGGAAAGCCACTACCGACGGGGTTGTGCGCCTTCCCTCGTCATTGGCAATCACCACCGGCTCATTCCCTTCCATCACAGAAACGCAACTGTTGGTTGTTCCAAGGTCTATTCCGATAATCTTACTCATATGATATCTCTTTTTTTGTTAGTATAATGTTGTACAGGTAATTGTCAATCATTATGCCATCCGGATGAAAGTGAAAAATTGGCAGTGTAGTCATGCTGACCCCCTTTACTGAAAGGTAGCAGTACCTTCGATGTTTCGATAAGGTTTCTTAAAGAAATCTTCAATAATCGGATTAAACTGATCTTTTTTAAATATTGGCGTAGAATGCCCCGAATTTGGAATTATCCATAAATATGAACGGTGAATATTTTGAGCGATGAGTACGGTGTGCGTTACCGGAATGGCATCGTGATCGCCGCCGATAACAAGCGTTGGACATAAAATAGTGTGTAATTGTTCCAGGCTGATATGTGGCTGATACAAATCGAGATCAGAAATTTTCAACTCATTTTTAACTTTTTGAGTTTGTTCTTTTTTCCTCAGTTCCGCATTGCCTTTTTTTATGAGGTTAAAAACAAACGGAGTTAGACCTGTTGTATCCGGCCACAGATTAGCACCTGTAATTGCCAGTTTTTTTACTTTTTCCGGATGGCGAATGGCCAGGAGCAAACCATTAATGCCGCCATCGCTCCAACCAATTACGTATGTGCTGTCGGCTCCCAGGGAGTCGAGTAAGGCATTAAAATCATCAGCCATCATTTCAAAAGAAAGTGAATCGTTGTGATCAATAGATTTTCCGTGAGCACGACTGTCTACAGCTATCACTTTATAACGCCGGGAAAAATAAGGAATATTGTTGGAAAAATTGGCAAGCGAGCCTCCGTTTCCGTGAATAAAAAGCAAAGCCTCTCCCGTTCCATATATTTCATAGTATAATTTTATTCCCCGGGTGTATAGATAATGTCCGGCATCTTTATTTTCCCCATAATTTATTTTTTGGATTTGTTGGGCATTCCCAGCTAACCCGATAAAAATCATCATAAAAAATAAACTGTGCGTGCGCATTTTCCTGTCAGATTTATGCAAAAATACTTAACTTTAAAAAATTGCTGATTATGAGGCTGAAACGAACGCTTCAGGTGCGATCGCCGATCCAATACCGGATTCAAACGTCGAATACCCCAATCACTCTGTATTCCGGATTTGGCTTTTGGTCAACAATTTAGCCTGTGTTGGGTTCGGAATGAATGCACCGCGGGATTCCAGCGCTAAAAATACCTGATCATGCAGGCTATTTTGCTGATGGGTGTATGATTCTGAATATGGCGTTATACATGTCCGGGCCTTCGGCCCTTTGCACCAATCAATTACAATGAACGCGATTTATGGAAATATCAATAGAAGTTTATCGGCGAATTGTTTCTGCAAAAATATTTATGGATGAAAATTTCGATCAGGCATTGGATTTGAATATCATTTCCCGTCATTCTTGTATTTCACGGTTTCATTTTCACCGGTTATTCACCCGCATTTATCGCAAAACGCCACATCGCTATTTAACTCAAAAAAGAATTGATAATGCGAAACATATGCTTGCTGAAAATAAATTAACGGTTTCTGAAATCTGCAATACTGTCGGATTTGAAAGCGTAGGTTCATTCAGCATATTATTTAAAAAAGAAATTGGTTTTGCACCTCAGTATTACCGAAATCTTGCCTTCCGGAAGAAGAAACTTGCACAAGAACAGCCAAAACATTTTATTCCGCATTGCTTTATTGAAAGTTATCAGATGGATCGATAAAAGCAATTTTCAATAAATCTAATTGTATCCAATTCCATAATTTTATTGGCATAAAAATTCTTCTATGCCAAATACTGTTGCTCAAAAACTGAAAATTAAAGACGGGTATATTTTGCTGACGATAAATGCTCCGTCTGATTTTAAAAGAAATATCGGTTTGTTGCCGTCAATGGTAAAAATTTCTGATAACGCAAAAAATTATAACCAGATTCATTGGTTTGTGTTGAATAAAAAGCAAATGGATAAAGAATTAACAGGCGTATTGGAACTGCTTAAAGAAAATGTTTTGTGCTGGATATATTATCCCAAAGGAACTTCCAAAATGCAAACAGATTTAACGAGAGATAAGGGATGGGAAGAATTATTAAAGCATGAAGAATTGCAGTGGGTAGGTCTTATTTCGTTTGATGAAACCTGGTCAACTTTTGCATGCCGCTTAAAAAAAGAAACAGATAAAATTAAAGCGCCTAAGACAAGCGAAAGACCAATATTTGACTATATAAATACAGAAAAAAAGACGGTCCGCCTGCCCAAAGAATTGACAGAGATATTGCGAAAGAATAAAAAGGCAAATGAATTTTTTCAAACGCTTTCCTTCACCAATAAAAAAGAGTATGTGGAATGGATTATTACTGCAAAAAGAGAAGAAACCAAAAACGAAAGACTTTCCGGTTCTGTGGAACGATTAAATAAAGGATGGAAAAACCCAAGAAACATGTAAATGACAGGTTGAAGTTCAAATTTTGAGAACATTTGTTCTCAAAATAAAAATAGATTTAACAATTAAAAATATTTCATATGATTACAAAAATGTCTCATGTGTCTCTTTTTGTAAACGATCAAAGCAAAGCTTACGATTTTTATGTAAACAAGCTGGGTTTTAAAGTAAATACCGATGTGACTATGGACAATGGTATGCGGTGGCTTACCTTAAATCCTCCGGAACAACCGGACCTGGAAATAGTGCTTATGGATGCCAATAGTCCAATGTATGATGATGAGGAAGTATCCAAAGCATTAAAACTTCTGCTTGATAAAGGTGTGATGGGCGCCGGCGTTATGTACACGCCTGACTGCCGGGCAACCTATGAAGAGTTAAAATCAAAGGGAGTGGTATTTAAAGATGAACCCAAAGAACAATTTTACGGAATAGAAGCACTGGTTACAGATGGGGTTGGAAATTGGTTTAGCATGACGCAGCCTAAGGAAGGGATATAGCCAGTTGCCACAGGAATCAAACGGCATGCAGTAAATATCAGTCCGGGAAATACGGACGCGTGGCGAGATTTATCACATCAGCGCTATTCTTCAACTTTGAAAGTATATTTCTTCTGCGTGAGGTAACTGAAGGCGACCACAATTATGGTTGTGAGAATTTTTGCTACTGTCGGATAAATATGAAACTCTTCAACAAAGAGTTTTATAAAAAAATAATTCAACGCGACACAAACTACCACTAAAATAAAATACCTGAACAACTGAACGCGGCTGTGCAACGTGGATTCTGAAAAAACAACATTACGCATAAGTATAAAGCCAACCGGAAAGCTTACGCAGAAGGCCATGAGAAATGCCGCAATATGCGGTTTAAAAACAAAAGATCCTATAACAAGATTTTGTTTGTGTAAGATATAATTATAACTGACAAAGAAAACGAATATATCCAGCAATGTATTTGCGCCGCCGCAAGCCGCATATCGAAACGTCTGAAGGGGCATTACCCTGCTAAAAACGGGATAAAAAAAATCGATGAGTGATATGATGGTTTTTTTCAGCATCCTTTTTAAAAATAGCGGCGAAGATAATACAAAGCGTTGTTTTCAGATCGTTAAAAATATCAAGTAAACGAATTTTTTACTGCTTTCGTTGCCTTACTTTTGCGGCAATTAATATTTAATGACGGTTATACAACAAATAGAATTATTTGCGCAGGAAGCGCTTGCGGATTTGTCTCAACATAAAATTGAAAAAGGTGACATTCTGATCAGTGAAACAAAACCGGAATTTGAGGGTGACTACACCATCGTGCTTTTTTCTTTTGTAAAAGAGCTGAAAAAATCCCCGGAGATATTAGGAAAAGAACTTGGCGATATTCTCGTTCAGCAATATGCACAATTTTTCTCGTCTTATAATGTGATCAAAGGTTTTTTAAATTTATCTGTTGCGGACAATGTCTGGGCTGATTTTCTTCACCAAAATTTCAATAATGAAAACTTTGGGAAAAAAGAAAAAAACGGGAAAAAAGTGATGGTCGAATATTCTTCGCCAAATACAAACAAACCGTTGCATTTGGGTCATTTACGAAATAATTTTTTGGGATGGAGCATTGGGGAAATTTATAAAATCAATGGGTACGACATCATAAAAACCTGCATCGCAAATGATCGTGGAATTCATATTTGCAAAAGTATGATCGCCTGGCAACTTTTTGCAAAAGGCGCTACTCCGCAAAGCACGGGAATCAAAGGCGATCATTTTGTTGGAGACTATTATGTGCTCTTTAACGTAGCGTATAAGAATCAGATCGAAGAAATAAAATCCGGCGGAGTCAGTGAAGAAGATGCAGAAAAACTCGCGCCGATAATGAATGACGCAAAGCAAATGCTTGTCGATTGGGAAGCCGGGAAACCAGATGTTATTGAGTTGTGGAAAACAATGAACAATTGGGTTTATGCAGGTTTTGATGAAACATATAAAAGAATCGGAACTGATTTTGATAAGGTGTATTATGAAAGCAACACTTACATCTTAGGAAAAGAATTGGTAAAAACAGGATTAGCCAGGCATATTTTTTTCGAAAAAGAAGATCGAAGCATCTGGATCGATTTGACCAATGATGGATTGGATGAAAAAATTGTTCAGCGTAAAGATGGCACTGCAGTTTATATTACGCAAGATATTGGTTTAGCCATAAAAAAATGGGAAGAATATAATCCAGACATAAGTATTTATGTCGTCGGTGATGAACAAAATTATCATTTCAAAGTATTGAAATTAATCTGTCAGAAATTAGCCATTCCCTCTGCCGATAATATTTTTCATTTGAGTTATGGTATGGTTGAATTGCCAACGGGCAGAATGAAAACAAGAGAAGGTTCCGTTGTAGATGCCGATGATATGCTGGATGAAATGCACCTGGAAGCATCAAAAAAGACCAAAGAACAGGGAAAGACGGAAGGTTTCTCCGAGACTGAATTACATGAATTGTATGAAACACTTGGTGTTGGGGGATTGAAGTTCTTCCTGTTGCGCGTGGATCCTAAAAAAAGAATGTTATTCAATCCCGAGGAATCAATCGATCTGCATGGATACACGGCGACATTTGTTCAATACGCCTACGCGAGAATAAGGTCAATTTTTAGGAAAGAGTCAATCCTGAACGGCGAATCGCCGATGGTGAATCAAGAGCCAAGCTCCGAATTCCGAACCCTTTCTTCCCTGCTTCCCCTGGAAAAAGAATTGATCGTTATTATTGAAAAATTTCCTGGAATGCTGAGTCAGGCTTGCGCGGAAATGAATCCTTCCGTTATGGCCAATTATGTTTATAATGTAGCCAAAACATTTAATTCTTTTTATGCTGAACATTCAGTGTCCAATGCAGAAAATGAAGAAAAGAAAATTTTACGTTTACAATTATGCAATCTAACGGCAATTACCATACGTAAAACGATGGCTCTGTTGGGAATACGAGTTCCGGAAAGAATGTGAGAAGAAATGGCAAAAAGATGATTCAGGAAATTCGGTGAATACATTAAAGTCGCCAGGGTGATCCGGCAAACAAGTTGAAAAGGAATATTTTGCGGATTACATATCCATTTTCATCTCGTGTTTAAGATTTTTGAGTGAAGGATCCATTTCTATGGCTTTATCGCAAAGCTGTCTTCCTTTGCTCGTTTCTCCTTTCTTTTGATAAGCCATGCCGATCATATAGAGTGCCTTGGCGTTTTCTTTATCGTAAAATAAGATCTTATCCCAGTAGTCAATTGCCTCCTGGTATTTCTTAAGCCGGTAGTAAGTGTCCGCAACGCTGTACAATAAGATCAAATCGGCTGGTTTCTTTTCCAGTACCTTCAACATCAGGTCCAACCCTTTTTGGGCTTCGCCGGCTGCGATATAAGAATCCGATAAGTTCTCGTAAAAATCGTTATCTGTTTTATATCCTTTTTGCGCTGCCAACAAATAATATTGAATCGCCGATTTATCATCCGGAATTGTTGCAAATGTCAGTGCACATTCATAGATCCATTGATATTTTGTCGAATCAAGTTCTATCGCTCTTTTAAAAAAAGCAACGGCAGCTTTGTAATTGTTCATGTCAACAAAACTGCGGGCTTGCATGTATGGAACATCGGCATTTGCAGTATCATCTTTAGCAGCTGCCTGAAGATATTTGAACGAATTGCCATAGTCTTCCTGCTGGTAATAACTTTTACCGATAATATAATTCCAGTTTTTTCCAATATTCAATTGCTGGGCTTTTTTCGCATACTCAACTGCCTGGGACCACTGATGCGTCCAAAAATATAAATTGGCTAAATTTTCGATAGCCACTTTATCATCCTTTTTTATTTCTTCCACTTTTTGAAATGCCATCTCTGCATTATCATATTTTCTCAACTCCAGAGACGTTAATCCGAGCTCTCTTTGTGCGTCTGCATTGTCAACGCTGAATTTTGTCGATTTTTGCAGATCATTGAAAGCGACCATAAAAAGCCGATTGCCTTTTTCAGTGATGCCTTTCTGATAATAAAAGTCGGAACTATCCTTTTGCGAGTACGAGAATTGGATAGCAGATATGAGCAGGGTAAGCAAGAGTACGTTTTTCATACGAAATAATTAGCACATTCAAGTTTAAACAAAAGCTTCTGCGATTCAAGGGTTCTGTATAAAACGAATAAGGGTTTAAGAATGAAATTCTTGAATACTTCCTACTTCAGAACCACAGCTCCTAACGCCGGTAAATGCACATTTATTTCATAAACCTCCTCTTTTTTATCAACCAATTTCACTCCCGGTTCGGGATTAAAAACATCCCCTGTTCCCCAATACTTTTTTGCGTCACTGTTAAAAATCTCACTCCATGAAGATTTACCATATGTATATACCTTCCAATCACGGCGTACCATGGGAGTCATGTTTAAAATAATCAGCAGGTCATTTTCCGGCTTTTTCCCTTTTCTGCGAAAAACGATCACTGTCTCGGCTCGATGATTCAAATCTACCCACTCAAACCCATACATGTTGAATTGATTTTCATATAATGCTGGTTCATTTCTTAATAAAAGATTCAGGTCGCGAACACAATCCTTTAATAACCGGTGCCCGTCAAATTGCAGCAGGTTCCACTGTAATTCGCTCTTGTGATTCCATTCGCTGGTAGCGCCAAATTCGTCACCCATGAATAACAGTTTCCCACCAGGATGGGCAAACATATAGGTATACATCAACCTGAGATTGGCAAATTTTTGCCATTCATCGCCAGGCATTTTGTACAGCATCGGTGACTTGCCGTGGACAACTTCATCATGACTTAATGGAAGCATGAAATTTTCATCATAATAATACACCATGCTGAAAGAAAATTTATCCTGGTGATGTTGCCGGTGGATGGGATCCAGTTTGAAATAATCAAGTGTGTCGTGCATCCATCCCATCATCCATTTCATTCCAAATCCCAAACCGCCCGCATAGGTGGGTTTACTTATGCCTGGCCAATCCGTCGCTTCTTCCGCGATGGTTTGTATGTCCGGAAAATCCCTGAATAAAGTTTCATTCAGGTCTTTAATAAAAGCGATGGCTTCTAAATTTCCATCACCTCCAAATTCATTGGGCTCCCATTGTCCCTTTTTTCTGGAGTAATTCAATTTTAAGATTGAACTCACCGCATCAACACGAATTCCATCAGCATGGAATTTATCCATCCAGAAACGACCTCCGCTGATTAGAAATGATTTTACTTCTCCCCGTTTATAGTTAAAAATGTAACTGTTCCAATCCGGATGAAACCCTTTTCGCATATCCGCATATTCATAAGTGTTGGTCCCGTCAAACATAAATAACCCATGGGCGTCGTATGGAAAATGAGAGGGAACCCAGTCGAGAATCACTCCCACACCCTGCTGGTGAAATGCATCGACAAGCGCCATAAATTGTTGCGGATTGCCAAAACGGGATGTGGGTGCAAAATACCCGGTTCCCTGGTAACCCCAGCTCCCGTCGTAGGGATGCTCCATAACGGGCATTAATTCCACGTGGGTATAAGCCATGTTTTTTACATAAGGCACGAGGTTCTCGCGAAAAAAATCATAGCTGTTGTAGGTTTCCTCGTCATTTTTATCAGGTCGCATCCAGCTCGCCAGGTGCACTTCGTACACGCTCCATGGTGCATCAAGGGAATTATTTTTTTCCCTTTTTTTCATCCATTCTTCATCATTCCATCGATAATCCAGTTCCCAGGTTATCGAGGCGGTATCCGGCCTTTTTTCCCAGAAGTTTGCATAAGGATCGCCCTTATCGAGTTTTGTTTTCTGGTATCCGTGAATATGATATTTATACACTTCACCTTTCTGCATGTGCGGAATAAAACCTTCCCATATTCCGGATTTATCAAGCCGTACAAATAAAGGATGCGAATCATTATTCCAATCATTAAAATTGCCTTTTACCGAGACGTAGGTGGCGTTTGGTGCCCAAACAGCGAAATAATATCCTTTCACCGCAAGCACTTCACGCTGATGCGCACCAAAAAAATTATACAAACTGTAATGGGTGCCTTGTTGAAAATTTCGGATATCATCATCGGTAAATAAAGAATAATTCCAGACAGCTTTGGTTGAATCCACAAAATGGATTTCTTCGTAACGCTTAAGGGTATCCATGGATGCCGTCTGCTTTTTACGGAGGTTTTTTTCTGTTTCACCGATATAATCATTTTTTTCTTCGTCTTTTTTTATGGAATCTTTTTTCTTTTCACTCATAAACCAATGGCATTATAAAATCGTGATAAAAGCGTTTAACGTAAAATTAAGAGTTCGGCGGTGCTTATTGATTTTTTTTTAAATGATATTTGACAGGACCAAAGTTTTTTGCAAATTCCCAATACCATCAACCTTAACTAATGCAAAAACGGATTGCGTGTTTATTAGGAACGCTGCTCGCAGTTTCTTGTTCATTATGTCAATCTTCGATTAAAGGCGTTGTCGCCGACACAACAGAAAAGAAAAATCTTGCAAATAGTGTGGTGATGATCTTGCGGCAAAAAGATTCTGTAATGGTTGGATTCGCGCGCTCTGATAAAGCCGGTAATTTTCATCTATCCGGCCTTCCCGCCGGAAAATTATTGCTCCTCATTACCTATCCCAAATACGCTGATTATGCAGATGAATTTGAATTGAAAGATTCTGCTGACCTTGATATGCACCAAATTTCCATGACGCTGAAAAGCCAGCTGTTGAAAGAATTTGTGGTGAATGGAAATGCTGCAATAAGATTAAAGGGAGATACCACAGAATTTAAAGCGGACAGTTTCAAAGTGCAGCCTAACGCGACCATCGAGGATTTGCTCAAAAAGCTACCCGGAATACAGGTTGATAAAAATGGAAAAATTACCGCCCAGGGTGAAGCAGTACAAAAAGTATTGGTTGACGGAGAAGAATTTTTTGGAGACGATCCGACCCTGGTTACCAAGAACCTGCGTGCCGATATGGTTGACAAGGTTCAGGTATACGATAAGAAGAGCGACCAGGCTGCCTTTACCGGAATTGATGACGGGCAGAAGCAGAAAACCATAAATTTTAAACTTAAAGAAGATAAGAAGAACGGTTATTTCGGAAAATTGAGCGCTGGGGCTGCATCAGACGGCTATCACGATAGTCAGCTAATGTTTAATAAATTTCAGAAGAAAGAAAAAATCTCCCTGTATGGGATTGTATCCAATACAGGAACTGCGGGACTTAACTGGCAGGATCAAAATGCCTATGGCGGAAGCAATGGAGTGGTTTCGGTGGATGCCAACGGCAATATAACCGGATCCGACGACATCAGCGGATGGGATGGTAATTACAGCGGTCAGGGATACCCGTTAGTACAAACAGGCGGTCTCCATTACAACAACAAATGGGACAACGACAACCAATCCGTAAATGGCAATTATAAGGTCATGCAATTGTTTGTAAATGGGAACAGCGCTACCAATTCAGAATATATACTACCCGATTCAACAACATCCTATTATCAAAATCAAACGCAAAAATTTCGCAACCAGGTCATGCGCAATAAACTTTTTGCTACTTATGAATTTCAAACAGATTCCTCATCTTCGATCAAATTCTCCGCAGACGGAACGCTCATTCATAAGATCACCAAGGACAGTTCCGGCACCCAATCCATTTTGGTTTACGACAGCGCGAGGTTGAATAACGGGATGAATAAAACTTCTACAACCGGTGATAACAATTCTTTTAACAGTGAATTGCTGTGGAAGAAAAAATTCAAGAAGAAAGGCAGAACGATTTCTATTGACGCTATTGAAAATTACACAAACACCACGTCAAACGGCTATCTTTTTTCTGCAAATAATTTCTACGCTAACGATACCCTGTCGCTGGCACAGGTCACTGATCAATATAAAACCAACGCCGGCAAAACATTTTCGCTCACTACCAATGCAACCTATTCAGAACCGCTTAGCGCCGTTTCATCCTTGCTTTTTAATTACGGAGTAATTGTCAATAATAGCGCTGCCGATAAACTGTCATACAATAAATCGCAAACAGGAAAATATGATTCGCTTGATCACGTTTACAGCAGCGATTATTCATTCAACATGTTTACCCAAAAAGGTGGATTGAGTTATTCCTTAACAAAAAAGAAGCTAAGATTCGGGATAGGAAGCAATGTGGGGTACAGCGATTTCAAACAAAATGATCTGTTTGCAGATACAACCGGCAAAAGAAGTTTTGTAAACTGGTACCCCCATGCCAATTTCAGTTATGATCTCGCCACGCAAAACTCAATTTTTATCGGATATTACGGCTCCACGGTTCAACCGACCTTACAGCAAATTCAACCCATTCAAAATAACCAAGATCCACTGAATATTGTCGTGGGCAATGCGGGCTTAAAACCGGCTTTTCAGAACAACATAAGAATGCAATATTATTTCTTCAAAGCGCTCACCAACAATAATCTATTTACAAATTTTAATTACAATTTTACCCAAAATGCGATCAGCACAAACAGCTATGTGGATACATTGGGAAGAAAGATCACCCAGTCGATCAACGTGAGCGGAAATTATACCTTGTCTGCGAATATTGACTATGGATTCAAATGGAAAAAACCTGATATTTATTTCGGACCCAGAATAGGAGTTTCTAAAAACAGGAATAACAGCATCGTAAACAATGAACAGAATACCACCAACAGCAATAATTACACTTTCGGATTATATGTCAGCAAATACAAGGAAAAGAAAATCGAATGCAGCCTCAATACCTCCGCCACTTATACCACCAGCACATCATCCATTCAGGCTGGTTTTGGGACAAAATACTGGACCTATAACCTGCATCCCGACTTTGATTTCTTTTTGCCCCTTAAATTTCAGCT
>DATGFZ010000450.1:0-9540 GCA_035308805.1 Puia sp.
GACAGACATTTTTGATAAATATTCGGGAAATGTTCAATAAATTTTTCCAGGCCCAGGTGACGGCAATCGAGGTAAACGTATTCGGTTCCCGCTTTTTTCATTTCGTTATCGATGGCGCGCGCCACGATATCACGGGGCGCAAGGTCCTTCCTGGCATCGTATTTTTCCATGAAGGCCTCTCCGTTTTTGTTGCGCAAAATCCCTCCGTCACCGCGCACCGCTTCGGTAATTAAAAAAGAAGGACTGACTCCCGGTTCAAACAAGGCTGTCGGATGAAACTGAATGAACTCCATATTTTCAATTCTTCCTTTTGCGCGATAGACCATCGCTACTCCGTCGCCCGTCGCAATCTTTGGATTGGTCGTGGTACGGTATGCCTGACCGTTACCGCCCGTTGCCAGCAAAATAATTTTTGCAAGAATTTTTTCTATTTTATTGGTCTGCAGGTTTAATGCGTATACACCATAGCACTCAATATCCGGAGTTGACTTGGTAATCAAAAAACCCAGATGATGCTGGGTCAGGATATCAATGACAAAGCAATGCTTGACCAGCTCAATATTTCTCTGTTTTGAAACTGCCTCGAGCAGGGCGCGTTCAATTTCTTTCCCGGTAATGTCTTTGTGATGAAGAATACGAAACTCAGAATGACCGCCTTCTTTGCCAAGTTTATAATCGCCTTCGATGTCTTTGTCGAATCTGGTGCCCCAGTCGATAATTTCCCGGATTCTTTCCGGTCCTTCTTTGACAACAATCTCAACCGTCAGGGGGTTACACAAGCCGTCGCCTGCGATCAGCGTGTCTTCAATATGTTTATCAAAACTGTCACGTTCAAAATCTGTAACACCCGCAATGCCTCCCTGGGCGTACTTGGTGTTGGTTTCATCAGCCTGTGATTTAGTGATTACCATCACTTTTTTTTCAGGATAGTATTGCGCCACTTTGAGCGCATAGCTCAAGCCGGCGACCCCGGAACCAATCACTAAAAAATCTGTTTCAAGCATGCCTGTTGTTTAGGATTTCTCAATACTCAACACTGTATTCATATTTTTCCGGTTGTTGAAAAGTGTCCATCAGATTATATTTGACGGTTATTGTTTTTTTGTCGTCAGACATTTTGACGATCGGATTGTTAACTTTTTTCACCGGCCGCGGCAGTCTTATGGTAAGCGAATAGGGAACGTCAATGCCTGAACTTCCTGCATCTTGTATTTGATTGAACTGGGGGTTTTTCTGGAGAGAATCCCATTTCATTTTGTTCAGTTTGCTGGTTATCATTCCATCTTTTATTTTGAATTCATAGACAGAACCGAACATGCTCATATCCGGATCCTGCGCATTGTCCGATTTGTCACTCCCGAAATTTTTCAGCAATTGTCCTGTGCCGAATGAATTGCTGCCGGCGGCACTTCTTAATTTTTCGACGTCGCCGAGGTTTTTAAACGGGAAAACGGAATTTGTTTTGAATACTTTCTCACCCATGTCCAGATTCAGGTGGACCTTTCCGTCATGGAGCAGCGTTTTTTTATCGGAACTGATGCTCGTGACGGTATCAATGAGATCTTTCATATACAGTGTTGTATCCATTTTCTTCTGCGGAAATTGTTTTTCCATTTCATCCTTGCTCATGTATGTCTGCATGAGGTCAACGAGCTGGCTCATATCAATATTCATTTTCCATTCCCCGCTTCCGTTTTTATTGATATCGATTTCTTCATCGATGTCAAAACAACCGGCTAAGGAGAACACCAGCACCAACGGCAATAAAAATCTCGCAAATTTCATTGTGTGATATTTTAAGTCGCAAGATAAATGTTTTACGCCAAGCCAGGCTGGTATTGCACGGTAAAAGTTTGTGAATGCCCGGGCTCCAGGAGGATCAACCCCATCTTATTGTTGAAACAATCCGGGGCAGCGCTTAAATTTTCAATAGCGATACTTTTGCGATGGGGCGGGATATAGATTTGCAGAAAAGGATAGCTTTTATCGGCAAAAAAATCAAGACGCAGTTTATTTTTTGGATTAACAATAGAGCAGACCGGTGTTTTTGATTCTTTTTTCAACACAAAACAATTGTCCAATTGTATTTCGTCAATTCTTTTAGAGGAGGAAAATGTGTCGTATGAGGCCAGTTTACCGGTAGGAATCAGGTCGTCATCAAATTCAACAATTGATTCGGACGGAAATTGCATAAACCAGTCACTAACGTCATTGTCTAACCGAAAATATGGATGCCAGCCATCAGCAATCGGAATGGCAATATGGGTTTTATTGATGACGGTTGTGCTGACCGTGAGCAGATGATGGCGCTGCAACCTGTATTCAACAGTGCAGGTATACCTGAAAGGATAACCCTCGTCATCCTGGTTGTAATCGTACGCTAAAATAATCCCGGCTTCCTCTTCATTTGAGAATGTATCGGTGACGCGAAATGGTTTGTTATATAAGAGCCCGTGAATGGCAGACCCGTCAAGAAATTTATTTTTGAATTCATACTTTTGGCCTTGGAAATGGTAGGTTGCCTGATTGATGCGGCAGGGAAAGGGGGAAAGTTTGGCACCCTTAAATGATAAAGCCATTTCTTTTCTTATTTCATCTGCGCTGCTGTAATTGTCAATGATATTAAACTGACCATCGTTGACCGGTAAGGTGAAAGCATGCAGCGCGGCACCGTAATCTGGTAATACGGTTATTTCGGTTTGAGCGGTTTCATCTTTTAAAACGGAAAGGGTAAGCTTATTTATTTGGTGCGTGTCAGCAGAAAAGCTCATTAAAGATTTTTTAAAAATGCAATGTAGATAAAATCATTATTTTTCAGGTATGGAAATGAAAATTCGTGAGCAATTTTTCAGCCATTATAAAAAGCGGGCTTTGGTTTTTGCTGCACCGGGTCGCGTAAACCTCATCGGTGAACATACCGATTATAACCAGGGTTTTGTTTTGCCGGGGGCTGTAGATAAAAGAATTTACGTCGCCATCGCCAACAATGATGATCACCGGCTGAACGTATATGCGAATCAATATCACGAGCAGTTTTCCTTTCCGCTCCAAAATATAAAACCAGTAAAAGGATGGGCGACTTACCTGTTGGGGATGATCTTTAACCTGCAGCAGCAGGGGTTTTCCATAACGGGAATCGATGTGATGATTGACGGTGACGTGCCGCTGGGCGCGGGAATGAGTTCTTCTGCGGCGGTTTGTTCCGCATTTGGTTTTGCATTGAATGAGGTCTTTGGATTGGGGTTATCAAGAATGGCACTTGCATTGCTGGGACAAAAAACAGAACATAATTTTGCCGGCGTTCAATGCGGCATTATGGATGAGTTTGCCAGCTTGCATGGGAAGACCGGTCAGGTGATGAGGCTGGATTGCCGCAGTATGGAATATGAATATATTCCATTCGATTTCCCGGATTATAAGATTGTGCTGGTGAATACGATGGTAAGCCACTCACTTGCATCAACGCAGTATAATGTCCGCCGGAAACAATGTGAAGAGGGTGTTGCCATTTTTAAAGGATTTTACCCCGAAATCAATTCGTTGCGCGATGTGACCGTCGGGCAGCTGGAGCAGCATAAAAAGGATTTGCCGGAAACTCTGTTTAAACGATGCGGGTTTATCATCCAGGAGAACCTGCGCGTACTCCGTGCCTGTGCAGCGCTGAAAAAAGGAGATATTTTTTCTTTCGGAGAAATCATGATCACGGCTCATGAAGGCCTAAGCAAATGTTATGAGGTGAGTTGTGCCGAATCTGACTTTTTAGTGGATAAGGCAAAAGGGTTTGATGGCGTTGCCGGCGCAAGGCAGATGGGTGGCGGGTTTGGCGGTTGCATCATCAATTTGGTCAGAAATGATGCGCTTCCTGCATTTACTGAATTCGTGAAGCAGGCATATGACAAACAATTCAATAAAATCCCTGAAGTATATATTACGCAAATTGAAGAGGGGGCAAAAGAATTGACAGAGCCTGATTGAAAACGGTCAATTCATCATATCGCCAGATGCAGGGATCATTGTTCTTTTGGGTGATTGAAGCCGAAAGGAAGGCAAATGGGTGTGATAAAATCGGGCGGCGCAGCCACCAACGATGATGGTGATGCCAGCGCGGACAAAATAAAAAACCGGGGATCAGTCCCGGTCAGGAGATTTTCTCCGCAACTTGTTCACGCTCTATCCAAACGTCGCTTTCTTTCAAAATATTTATCAACTCTTCCACCGCAATTTCACTGTTTACATTTCTTTTCACAATTTCTTTTCCCCGGTACAGGGTAATTTTCCCGGGTCCGCTGCCAACATACCCGAAATCCGCGTCCGCCATTTCGCCCGGTCCGTTTACAATGCATCCCATGATGGCGATTTTTACCCCTTTTAAATGATTGGTGATCGCGCGGATCCTGGCGGTTGTTTCCTGCAAATCAAACAGCGTGCGTCCGCAGGAGGGACAGGAGATATATTCGGTTTTTGAAATCCTGGTTCTCGTTGCCTGTAAGATCGAAAAAGAAGTGTTGTTGATGAACTGGTGATTATTTTTTGCCTGGAGATAAGTGCGCCCGCTGATTTTTGTATTGTTTATTTTCTGGGGATCATTCATCAACCATATGCCATCGCCCATTCCGTCTAAAAATAATGCGCCGGTTTCCGCCGAGAAATGTATAAGCTGTTCATCAATTCCCGCATCTGCGGCTTCAACACAAATGACAACCGGGCTTTGAATATTTTCATTCATCAGGGTGATGATAAACCGGCGGATGTCAGTCACGGGGTTAACCGATGATGATCTAACACAAATGACCGCCTGGTTATTGTTGCGGACGGCAGGAATGAGTTCAGTGGCTGATTTTTTTTCGTTGACATCAACCGAGATAAAATTCATTATGGCGGAACAGGATATAGCGGAAATAAATTCTGTCACGGTAAACAGGGGAAAGTATTTTTCTTTGTCGGGTGCGCTCAACCAGGTTTCGTGGTTGCAAATCACTTTCAATGTCCCCGGCAATGCAAAATCAACTATTTTTTTTCCCGTAAAAAGATAGTCTGCTGCCCCGTCACCGATATGCCATTTATCAGCCAGTGCCTGATAGGTATAGCCGACGGATTCCAAATCTTTTTGGGTGATGGAATGGTTTTTCATAAAATCCGCGACAACCACCGGAACGTGATGATCGCCGATGTTGGAAACGGGAAAGGTTTTTCTCCGTGAGTAAGCGAAGGGCGAATAGGGCAGGCGGGTGTCAGCTGGTGGAAGTCCGCGGTCGGGGTTCCGGCTTCCGGGCGCTGCATCCTGGCTCCTCAAGTCATATCTTTTTACCAGGTCTTTGCAAACGGGAATTTCAAATTCGGGGTCTTCAGTCAGGGACACCCGGATGGTGTCGCCGATGCCATCTTCCATCAGCGTGCCGATGCCGATCGCCGATTTAATTCTTCCATCTTCACCATCCCCGGCCTCCGTCACGCCGAGATGCAGCGGATAACATTCCTTAAATTCTTCATCCATCTGCTGAATCAATAGCCGGTAGGCTTCGACCATCACCAGGGGGTTGCTCGATTTCATGCTCAGGACAATCTGGTGATAATGTTCATTCCTGGCAACGCGCAAAAATTCCATCGCGCTTTCCACCATTCCCATCGGGCTGTCGCCATAGCGACTCATGATGCGATCGCTCAATGAACCATGGTTGGTTCCGATGCGCATTGCCGTTCCATATTCCTTGCAAATTCTTATCAGCGGTGTAAAACGCTCGCGGATGCGTTCTGTTTCCTCGTTGTACCGGGCGTCGGTGTATTCAATAAATTCAAACTTTTTTTTGTCAATATAATTTCCGGGATTGATCCTGACTTTTTCGACAATTCGTGCGGCGATCTCTGCAGCATGGGGAGTGAAGTGGATATCGGCGACCAGCGGCGTCGTGTATCCCCTTTTCCTCAATTCGTTTTTGATGTTCAATAAATTCTCCGCCTCCCTTTTGCTGGGTGCGGTGATCCGCACCAGCTCTGCCCCCGCCTCAATGCATCGTATGGATTGTTCAACGGTAGCCATGGTATCCATCGTATCTGTGGTGGTCATGGTTTGTACACGCACCGGACGAAAATTGCCGAGCAACAGGTCACCGATTTTTACCTCTCGTGTTTTTAATCGCCTAAATCCAAATAATGATTCACAATACATAAAAAATATATAAAAGACTTAATTTCATGAATGCACAAAAATAACAATAGAAATCCGATAAGGTTTATATACTCCCTTCATGGCGGCATCCTGCTGATTTTGCTTTTTATTTTATTCCCTGGCGCCACTTTTGCACAACCCCAAACGGTTCCGGGCGGTAAGGTATTTCATTTCCATTCTGCAAATACCTGTTTTCCGGAAGCCAGACGGTTAGCGGGTTATACCTATGACAGTGTGTTTTATGATGTTGACGGGCATTACCGGGATAGCTCTGTACTGATGGTTGTTCCGGATGTATTCAGCGCAGCCAATGATGCGGTTGATGTTGTTTTCTGGTTTCATGGATGGCACAACAATATAGATACAGCGTTAAATTATTACCATCTTGCCTCACAGTTTACCGCATCAAAGAAGAATGCGATTCTGGTGCTGGCCGAAGCCGCCAAGAATGCACCGGATTCTTATGGCGGTAAGCTGGAACAGCCGGGAGTTTTCAAAAACCTGTTGAATGATGTGTTGGAACAGCTTAAAAAAAATAATATCATTTCATCATCATGTAAAGCCGGAAACATTTTGCTGGCAGGACATAGCGGGGCTTACCGCGTAATCGCGTATATGCTGGAGAATGGCGGAGTGGTTGTTCACGAAGTGGATTTGTTCGATGCCTTGTACGCTCAGGCGGATAAATTCATGGAGTGGATAAAAAAAGACCCTGCAAATACATTCATTAATTTTTATACTGACAGTGGCGGCGGAACAAAAGAAGTTTCCGGGCAAATGATGGATGATTTAAAAAAGCAACAGGTTCATTTGTTGTTTACCGAAGAAAATAAGCTGACGCCGGCAATGCTCCGGTCGTCAGCAATAATTTTTATTCACAGCACCCGCGAGCACAATGACATCATTTTCAAACCCGATAATTTTAAACTGTTTTTGGAGAATTCGTCTTTTTTGAAGAATTAATTACCAGTCCTTATCCGGCTGGGACAACGAGTGTTGTTTATTCTGATTCATTTTTTCCTGTGCTTCGTTTTCTCGCTGCTGCAATGCCTTCAGCAACTGGTCTACCTGCTGCTTATTTAATTTGCTGTGAGGTTGTTGTTGTTTGGGCTGGGGCTGCTGTTGCTGATTTTGTTTTTGCTGCTGATTTTGCTTTTGATCTTTCGGCTGCTTGGCCTTTTTCTCCAACAACGCTTTCTCGAGGTTTTCTCTCGCATCTTCATCGTTTGGGTCGAGTTTGAGCGCATTTTTCCATGCCTCAATGCTTTGATCAGTTTTTTGTTGTTTGATCAGGGCAACCCCTTTATTGTAAAATCCCTTTTCTTTTACGGTTTTATCATCTGCATGGTCCACTGAGTTATCATAGGATTTTGATGCTTCCTCAAAGCCGTTTTTCCTGAATTGCGCATTCCCCAGGTTATAATTTGCCGTGGCATTTTCCGGCGCGTCGCTTACCGCTTGCTGGTATGCCTGCTGCGATTGATCAAATTTCTTTTGTTTATAGTATTGATTGCCTTTATTAATCAACACGTTTTCTTTTTGCGCGAAGAGTTTTAACGGACCCGCTAAAAAGCAAAAGGCGACGGGTAACCAGTAAAAGATCCTGCTTCGGGAGCTGGTTTTCGTGTTGTTCATTATGCGTTGTTCGTTGTTCATGGTCAGACCAATTTCATTTTTCTTTCCGGCAAGATAAATTCAATCAATAACAAAAGCAATGCCGCAGCGAGTACGAATTGAAAATAACTGTTGTAATCGGTAAACTCGGAATCACTCAATGATTTTTTTTCAATGCTGTCAATCTGCTGTGATAAAGTGATTAATGCGTCGTCCATGTTGTCAAGCCGCAGGTAAATTCCATTTGTGGTGGTGGCCAGCTGTTGCAATTCCGCTTCGTTTAATTTGGATATCACGGTCTGTCCCTGGGCATCTTTTTTTATTTCCTTTGTTTCCGGATCAATAATGGTCGTGCCTTCGGGGGAACCAATGCCGACCGTATTGATAACAACGCCATTTTGCGCAAGCGTTTGCGCAACTTTTGCTGCATTGGGATCGTGATCCTCGCCATCGGAAATCAATAAAATCGTTTTGTATTTTTTTTCTTTGCTGTTGAAAGCCGCATTCGCCATCTGTAAGGCATCAGCAATGACTGTTCCCTGTGTGGGTACCACTTCGGGTCCTGCATCCTGGATATACATTTTTGCCGCGCCGTGATCAATCGTCAACGGCATTTGCATATATGCCCTTCCTGCAAAAACCACAATGCCGATCCGGTCATTTTGCAATTTGTCCAATAGTTTCGACAACAATTGTTTCGACTTCTCCAGCCTGCTCGGCTTGATGTCTGTCGCCAGCATACTCTTGCTCACATCAAGCACGATCATCACATCAACGCCATTGCGATTTACGTTTTCACTTTTGCCCGGTTTCTGGGGATTTGCTGCTCCGATAACAATCGCGGCAAAGGCGAGCACGACAATTAAAAACTTAATGAAGAATTTTAACGGCGAATGATTTTGCATCAGTTTTTTTACCAGGCGTGAGTCGCCGATCCTCTTAATGGTCATTTGTTTCCATCTTAAAATGAAAATAAAAAGCAATACCAGTAATATGAGCGCCGGCAAACCTGCAAGATATTCGGGATGTTGAAAACGCATGCTGCAATTTACGAATTACGGGTAAGGAACGGTGGTTTATGGATAAGTAAAAAGTTAAAAGTAAAAATCAAAAAGGGTGACCATACGCCACCGGCCATTTCTCATCGTGATATGCGACGGCGCGGGTCTGTCGCCTGTTTTCCCCCGATCCTGCTTTCCATTATTTTATTTGTATCGTCAGCCATCAGGTTTCCTTTTGTCCCTTCCTGATGAAGCAATTGGCCGTGTTTGGTTTTATGATTTATTGCTGCTTTAAATAAATTGCCAGACTTCTGTTGAGTTGTGATTTTAAAAATTCAAAGGCAGTGAGGTATTTTTCGAGTTCTGCTGTTGGTTTGAAATAAATAATGTTTTGCGAGGGCGCGATTTCCATGAGGTCGGATGATATCTCGGTGCAACCGATCTTTGTTAATAAATTAAGGCAGAATTTAGCTTTTGAGACGGGACTCAGGAACTGAATTCTATAGATGGTATCAAGCTTTTTACCAAACCGCGTGTAGACGCCCAAAAGAAAGGAATACGTTTCCAATGAATCATGAAAAATGTTTTCCTTTAGCCGCCCTGAAAAAAGCGTATCCCACAAATTGGTTCCATCGTCCAGGGTTCGTTCTTCCATATTCTTAAATTCATAAAACGAATTCACTTTTTTGGCGATGCTGTCCGAAACGATGTGTAAACTTTCCAGGTCGTTTACTACTTTGTGTTCAATGTTGTTTTTCA
>DATGFZ010000451.1:0-18456 GCA_035308805.1 Puia sp.
ACAAAATATAACGATCGCGCATCTGAGGAGTAAATTGGAATCAGAAACATCCGATACAGCCAGATGCAAAACGCTTGACAGCCTTTCTATGTATAATATGTTTTTCAACAACAGATCAGACAGCACATTTAATTATTGCAATGAATATGTCAATACAGCATTTCAAATACCTGATAAAAAATATCTCATCTTGGCCTATGCGCGCCTGAGTTTTTATTATAACAATATCGGACAATACAAAGAGTCTTTGAATATGGCTCTTAAAGGGCTGGATCTCGCGGAACAATATCACATTCAGGATTATCTATCAGCATTATATTATGACCTCTCGTGGTTCTATTTAAATTCGGATGATTTCAAAGAAGGATTGGTATCTGCTCTGAAAGGGATCGCTTTTTTAAAGTTCAATAAAGATCCCTTTTTCGATCAGGCGCTTCATCTGTATGGAATGTGCGGAAATTTATACCTGGATATAAATAAAACCGATTCTGCCTTATTTTACTATGCACGGATGGATTCAATTGCTGCTACATCCACTGAATTAGGAGAAAAAAATATCAGGGACTGGTGTTGGGCGATATATTATTTGTACTTTAAAAAAGATTATCAAAAAACGGATTCGATATGTTCTGAAGCAATTACGGAATGCCGCAAATATGGAGACTTCCTACTCAATTTTTTTTACCTTTTTTCATCAACCTCTTATCTTAACCAGGGCAAAATAGAAAAAGCGATCGCTGAAGCACGGGAGGCGTATGCGCTTTCGTTGCCCATAACTGATCCGGCAGCCGAAAGATTTGCCGCGAGTTTATTAAATACCTGTTACGAAAAATCAGGCAATCGTGACAGCGCTTATTATTATCTTAAATTAAAAGACAGCCTCAATAACGTAATCCAGGCACACAGCAATGCCATTGAGATCCAGCAGTTCCAGTTTGACCAACAACTAAACAAAAAAGAGCAAGAAGCTGCAACTGTCAAGAATCAGAGCAAAATATTGATTTACGTCTTTCTCACCGCAATCATCTTTTTTCTGCTCATTGCAATGATTCAATGGTGGAACAACCGACAAAGAAAGAGAGCAAACGTAGTATTGCAACAACAGAAACAAAAATTAGAAAGCACATTACAGGAATTAAGATCTGCCCAGGCACAATTGATACAGAATGAAAAAATGGCTTCTCTTGGAGAACTCACCGCAGGCGTTGCTCATGAAATTCAAAATCCATTAAACTTCGTGAATAATTTTTCAGAGGTGAATACTGAGTTGATTTCAGAGATGAGAGAAGAAATTGCTAAAGAGAATTTTCAAGAAGTTGATCAGATTGCAAAAAACGTTCAAGAGAACGAGCTAAAAATAAACCACCATGGCAAAAGAGCAGATGCAATTGTAAAAGGCATGTTGCAACACTCACGATCAAGTGCGGGTCAAAAAGAGCTTGTCAACATTAATGCTATTGCTGATGAATTTTTAAGATTAGCTTATCATGGACTAAGAGCAAAAGAAAAGCAATTCAATGCCAACTTGGAAACTGATTTCGATCAAAGCATTGGAAAGATAAATATCGTACCGCAGGATATTGGGAGAGTGTTGCTCAATCTTTATAACAATGCGTTTTATGCGGTAAATGAGAAAAGCAGGCAACAAATTGAAGGATATGAACCAACTATTTCGGTAAGTACAAAAAAGATAAATGATAAGGTTCTACTAACGGTGATGGATAATGGAAACGGCATTCCCCAAAAAGTAATTGATAAAATATTTCAACCATTCTTTACAACAAAACCACCAGGACAAGGAACAGGTTTAGGATTGAGTTTAAGTTATGATATTGTAAAAGCACATGGAGGTGAATTGAAAGTGGAGACAACAGAAGGGGAAGGAAGTGAGTTTATAATTAAATTATCAGCAGAATAAAAGATATAACCTATAAACAATAAACTGCTTATGGAAATCCACGCGCATGAACTGCACAAAGCACCCGGCCACGGTTGGAAACATTATTTCTTTGAATTTTTGATGCTCTTTCTTGCCGTATTCTGTGGCTTTTTAGCAGAAAACTATAGGGAAAGCCTTGTGAATAAAGAAAAAGAAAGCCATTACATTCAAAACTTAGTTGCTGACCTGAGAGCTGATACCGCCGATCTTAATTTTTCTATTTATTACCAGCAGTTATGGTATAATCATCTGGACAGTTCTTTACAAATAACAATTGAGCGCCTCAGAGATATAAATACACAAGACACTTTCTTTTATCATTTTTTACCGTATTATTCCTGGATGCAACCCTTTCTACAAAATGATAATACCATTACACAATTGAGGGCAGGAGGATTTAACCTTATTGGAAATGAGAATGTAATTGATTCAATAAATTTGGTTTATAACCTTTATAAAGGAGTCAAGTTTGGTGTCGATTTTAATATTGTCTGTTATTGGGATGTTGTACATAAAGCACAACAACTAATGAATTTGCCACCACCAGGTACAACCATCGAAGAAGATATTCCAAAACTTGTTCTTCAGAATACTGAAATTTTCATACAATATGATAAGTCAGCTATAAAACAGCTTTACAGTATTATTACCAATGCAAAAGGAAGCTTAGTGGGCACAATTGTAGCGGAAAAGCAATACAAAGAAAAAGCTGAAAGGCTGCTGATCTATCTTCAAAGGGAATATTCCATGAGGTAAAGAGCAATTATATATGCCGTATGCTGAATTTTGAACAACTTCTTAGAAGTATGAAAGCACAACAGAAGGCTGCTGCTATGCTGGCAGAAAAATATATCCTCATTTCTTATTGATAATAAAGTATTTTGACCTACCCATCGCTGTTACTATTATCCCAGGATAACAGCTGTCCCATTTTTTCCCTAAAGAATTTTCACTTTATATATGTGAGAGAAAGTAGTACACCAAACTAAAAACTTCTTTTATCATCTCTAACTTCAGTAAACCCGTATCCGCTATTTCCTGAATTAATCATCCATAGTTTATACCCTATTAATTTAATATCTGATGAAAGATTATCAGTACCACATTTTCTATTGTGACAGCTCATGTATTCTTGTGATAAATCCAAAGTGTGAATTCCTGTTGTCCCATCGTTCCTGTTTATGTTGACCCACCATTCCTGCATGATGACCCAGCTGCGATTTTTGTTTTTGATTAAGAGGGTTGCGTGTTCCCGCATGTTGACCCACTTTGGGAGGTAGCAGATTTGAGATGATTTAACTTCCATTCCTGGATGTTGACCCAACTGGCGGTTTTATTTGTTCTGGGCTTTTATGATGTTTTTTGCTCCTTAAACCAATCATGGAGCTATGTCACAAAAGCCAATTTCAATGGAACAGTTAAAGCAAATTCTTCAACTTAAAAATGATGGCGTTCGCATCCGTGAGATAGCGCGCCATGCCAATTTCACTTGTCATTATTGAGAATTTAATTTTCAGTAATTTTAATAAGGGCGAGCAATCTACACGTGGTAAAACAACATTCAATTATGGTGATGCTAAATCTGCTTCCTTGAACATTTATTTTATTTTAGTTTTTTCTTTATCGGAAATAATTTTGCTTGTTATAAAAAGATCCAAAAGATCATCCGTTAAATCACGAAATGATCGTAAATCGCTCTTGTTTTTATGGATAACCATTACATCTTCTCTGACGATAGCTTATGCTTTTTCCTGGAATCAAATCCGGATGTCAGGAAGACCAACCACGTTGGAAATTTTTGGAATTGTAATGTTTATTTTAGGGTTTGTAATCAGATGGATTGCCATTTTTCAATTAGGACGGATGTTTACGGTTGATGTTTCAATTGCAAACAATCATGTTTTGAAAACCAATGGACTTTATAGTATGGTCAGGCACCCCTCCTATTTGGGGTTGTTGCTCATTCTGGCAGGTTTATCCTTTTTATTAAATAATCTAATCACGTCTGTAATAATTCTGCCGATTTTTACGGCGATAATTTATCGTATTTCAATTGAAGAAAAAGAGTTGTTGACCGAGTTCGGTAATCAGTATAGACTATACATTTATAAAATAAAAAAGATCATACCTTTAATTTATTAATTTGTGAGCCGATTAAAATTGCCCCTGCGAAGCTTTCCACAAAACCCAAAGAATTTCACCCGCTCGAATATAAGCTGGTAGTTGTTCAAGTGTCCAAGATTAATTCATCATGCAGCATGGCTGCATACCGAATGTTGTGTGTCCACTTCACTTATTATTTCTTTTTTTCTGCAGCATATTCCAATGATCGCCGAATCAATCCCATTCATGTGTCGGGTTGCCTTTATGGAAAAATATGGGAACGAATAATTTCATTTCATCTTCCGACCAGGCGAATAGAAAAATTTTTGTCTCGTTTAATTTTATCAATTACTTTGTCAAAATTATATTTGTCTTTGAATCTAGAAACCTGACTTGGGTCGTAATCAAAAAAAGAAATACCATCAAGGGATTTCTTATTGCTAAACTCAAAATATCTGTCAGTTTTAGCTTTGGCTAATGATATCGTTTTATTGTATGTATACATGGCGCGTGATATTATTTTTTGCTTTACTGCCGGTGTTTTGCGACGCTCAAAATCCCCTTGGTAATTTAGCCGATGGAATCCAGTCACGGTTTAGCGATTTACAACCGGTCATTAACTATACACTTACAGTAGATACTGCTGACCTCTCCATCATTACGGTGCAATTAAAGCTGTTTAATATCAGAGACTCCTTCCGGCTTGCCATATATTCCCATCCACTGGGTGATGATAAATACTGGCGCTATATTGAGAATCTGACTGTGCAAGCTGATGAAGGTAAAGCAACCTGGATTCGGGAAGATAGCGCACTGTGGAAATTTGTCATCCAAGGGAACAAGGCAACTGTAGTTTATAAAATCCATTTACCGCAGTTAAAGACTTTTAGGAGTTTGCGATCTGCATCGAGGCCATTTCTGACAAGGTTGGGCGGATTGGTGGGAGATTACCATTCCTTCATGTATGTAGTGGGTTGTACGCTGAGTCCCTGTTTCATTCATTTTCAATTGCCTGCCGGATGGCAAATTGCCACTGGACTTGAACCTACAGCCGATCCATGCACTTTTTATGCTGCATCCGCAGGGATTTTGCTTGATGCACCTGTTTTAGTCGGGCAATTCAAAAAATGGCAGTTCCAGGTAAGTGGCGTACCTCATACTATTGCCTATTTCCCTTTACCGGATGCCCCTGCATTCGATACTGCTACTCTTGTTTCAAATATTCAGAAAATCGTAACAGAGGCTTACAAGCTTTTTGGGCGGCTACCTTACCGCGAATATTATTTCCTTTTACAGGACGGCAGCTACGGAGCTCTTGAGCATAGCAATTCAGTCACTGTCGGAATACCATCTAAAAATCTTGCCCGAAAAGTTTCCTGGGATAACGGCGAGATAGCCCATGAATATTTTCATGCATGGAACATGATGCGTATCGTTCCGGTTGAGTACATCAAAATTGATTACAAGCCTCCACACTTATCCAGGTCGCTTTGGTGGAGTGAGGGACTGACCATGTTTTATGCAGATCTGGTATTGCGCAGAGCCGGCATCCCGGAAGATACTACAACAAGGGTGCGGCATCTGGCCGAATTGATCGAGAATTATTTAAACGACCCTGGAAATCACACCTTTTCTGCAGAGCAAGTCAGCATGTCTGATATTGCTCCTCCTGGTTACCTGGGCGATTACTTTGCCAGCACACACCTGCAGGGCGAATTAATTGGTAACCTTCTTGACATAATCATTAGAAATGCTACGGACGGAAAAAGAAATATTGATGACCTGATGCGCAAAATTTTTGAAGGCTTCAGTGGTGCTAAAGGCTTTAGCGGTAAAGACATTGAACAAATGACAAACCAGATATGCCATTGTGATATCCATCCGTTTTTTGAAAATTATATCAGGGGAAACCTGATGATCGACTTTAATAATTTTCTTTTTCTTGTTGGTCTAAAAATGAATGTAACAAAAAATGTTTTGTTGGGGGACGATAAAAAACCGGCAGTGGATCCGAGCATATTTGCATGGAGCGAGACCGCAACCAACAGCATTAAACTGGGAATTACCGATCCGCAAGGCTGTTGGGGGAAAGCCGGCTTGCATACTGGTGATGTGCTTCTCAGGATAAATGACTCCGCCGTCAGCAGCGCAGATGAATTCTATTCCCGGTTTGATAATTTCAAAATAGGTGATACCGTTATTATGGAAGTAAAAAAAAGAGATAAAGCAAATAAAATAGTTGTTCTTTTGAAAACGCACGATGTGACATTAGTGAGCATCAAAAGGCTGCCAAAACCTTCAGCCAAAGAAGAAAGGCTTTATGCTGAATGGATATTGGGGAAATAAAGATCGTGCTGTCAGGGGTTGATAAAAGAATAGATAGTAGTTATAGTTCCAGTCGTAATAGAGCGCGGCAAGCGACGGAAAGTTTTTTATGATCGGGTGGCGTGCTTGGAAAAATGGGACAGGTGTCCGACTGAATGAAAAAACATAAAACAACTACTGTGCGTATCAACGATATTTTTCCATCTTCAATATCTATCCAATTCTCATCATTAATTTATTTTAAAGATATCGACGGTCCTGTTGAAATCGCTTCCATTAGTGCCACAGCCCGCAAATAGAATGTAATTCTCTGCAGAGGCGGCTCCAAGCCCGTATCTTCCCAAACTCAGCAGCGCAGTGCTCCAGGAATGCGATGAGGTGTTATAAATGTAGATGGTTTTGGAAGCAGTCTGCGTGTTGCTGCCACCAGCGACAAAAATTAGATTGCCAACAGCGGCAGCGGCTGTAACACTTCCCCTGGAATATAGTGCAGTAGCCTGTTGCAGAGGAACTTGAAAGAAATGAGAAGAATTAGAGAGAAGATTTTGTAGCCTCGACAGGAATCGAACCTGTATCAGGAGCTTCGGAAACTCTTATACTATCCATTGTACTACGAGGCCTATTTGATCAATCCACTTGCGTTTGTTGCAAAAATTTTTACAGCTATTGCCAGCAAAACTACTCCAAAAAATTTACGGACCACTATTAATCCGTTCGGTCCTAAGACTTTTTCAATCCAGCTCAATGATTTTAAAACAATATAAATGACAATGCAATTTATTAGTATGCTAATGAGTATATTAATATCAGCATAGTTTGCTTTTAAGCTCATAATGGTTGTTAATGTACCTGAACCGGCAATTATCGGAAATGCAATGGGTACTACACTGCTGCCGCGTGTATTTTTATCCGTTTTAAAAAACTCTATCCCAAGCACCATTTCTAATCCTAAAATGAAAATTACGATGCTCCCGGCTACTGCAAAAGATTTTACGTCAAGAGAAAGAACATTTAAAAATCGTTGTCCGAAGAATAAAAACACAATCATTAATAAACCCGAGACAAAGGTCGCCTGTGTTGAACGGATCGTTCCTCCAATTTTTTCTTTTAAAGAAACCAAAACCGGAATGGAACCCAGCATATCAATGACGGCAAACAACGTGAAAGTTATCGTAACAATTTGTTTGAATGATACTTGTCCAAAATCAAACATGAAAAAAAATTCCCGCAAAGATAGACTTTGTCAATCAACCCACAGACTCATGCATGCACATTCCGAATTAATGAGAAAATCAGTGGCCGATTGATTTCCCCAGTGAATAAATTTCTCTTTTGAAAATGATATATTCTTTTTTTAATACCTGTAAGCAATTACTGCACAAACAATCAGCAAATTTTTCTTCAATATAAATCCTTTCTTCCAATGTTAGTTTAATAGCGTAGCAATCACATTGTGCAATTGTTCCCAACTTGCATTCAAATTCACCATCACAACATGCGCAACTTTTTTTTTCGTGCATAATCTCATTTTAATTTTCAGAGGACTAATTGTCCAGTTCCCCATTATAAAGGGTTTGGATAAGGTCACTGCTGGATCAGTTGCACTCCTATCGGGCTTGCCGTGGGACTTGTTGAAAAAGAAAACTTCTTGGCTCCAGTTTTGTCAAAGCAAAAAACTTCTCCTGATGAAACATAATCTTTCGCATCGCTAACGTAAACATCGCCATTTACTTTATCAATATCCAAACTATATGGGGTGGTAACGACAGTACCATCACTGATAAAATTAGATTTAATTGCGCTAAAATCTGTCGTGCTCAACGCGCGCACTGCCGGCAATCCCAGATAGCCGCCAGTTACATACAGGTTTCCGTTGTAATATCGAACAATACCCGCTGCTGTGTCAGCCGAATTTGTTACGCTACCCGCTGCTGTATTGACTTTAACCATTTTCGGACCAACTGTATTATAATCACCGGTACACGCCACATAAATGTTTCCGGAATTGTCAGCGGCTATCGATCCCGGATTTATCCCCACAGTAATTTTTGCCACCTCAGTGAGTGATCCTAAATCTATTACCGAAACAGTAGAATCAAACTGCGCGCTAAATCCCCCGGTATTACTTACATAAAGATTGGTCCCCGAAACCGCCATCTGTGCCGGATTCGATCCAACGGCAATAAATTTACTTATTGATAGAGCGGACGTATCTATCACCGCAACTGTTCCGTCAGTTGAAGAAACAAATACATTCTTTCCGTACGTCACAATATTTTCTGGTCCTCTGTTAACTCCGCCATTTTTGAAATCAATCGTGTCAGTAAACTTCATTGTTAAAGCATCGGCAACCACAACGTTACCTGAGTTATTCATCACGATATAAATTTTTCCGCCATAAATTACAAAATCACTGCCGGTATCTCCCAATCCAAAATGATTTACATTCATAAAATAATCTGTTGTTGGTGTACTTGTACCAAAATCATAATAAGTAATTGTGGTATTATTCTGTCCGTAATTCCCCTGGTTCAATGAGTAAACCCCGATAGTAACCTTTGGCGCCACAACAGCAGCGTCATGTTTTTTAGCGCATCCGGCGGCGAAAAATAAAAATCCAGTTGCGACCAGAAATAAATTGTTTTTTTTCATTTTTATTTTTTTATAAGTTGGTAAATGAGATGTTTATTTTGTAAGATCTTCCGGGCATAGGATAATATCTTATTACTTCATATTTTTCATTAAAAATATTATCAGTTTCTGCCTTGATATGAATTTGAAAATATTTCAGTTTAATGGAGCGGGTCACAAAAATATCATGTATAACCCAACCAACTAATTCGTTGGAGGGATCATTTTCTCCTAGAGTATACCTCGTCCCTGAAAGCAAGAAACTGTATCCAGCACTCCAGCTCTTATAATAAAACGTAATCAATGCTGAACCTGAATTATCCGGAGTGTAGGGAATTTCATTCTTATATTCAGAACTCGAAGGATTTGTAACATCAAGTGCCTGTTGCCACGTGTAAGCAATTCGTACCGAACACCTGATTGCTGAATTTAATTTTCCGTTCAATTGGGTTGTGAGATCGATTCCTTTTATATGCACTTTACCCAGATTCAATACCGTCCACATAAAAAGATTTTGTGCAGGCACCGTGATGATTTTGTCTTTGATGGAATTGTAATATGCATCAACACTGATGTTCAATTGTTTCAATACGGAATTCAGATCCTTTGAATAGGTAGCGCCAACATTATATTGTTTCGAAAACTCGGGCAACAGTTTGGCATTGATGCTGCTCGTATAATTGTAATATAAATCGTTGAAAGTGGGTAATCGGAAAATATTTTTATAGAAGACTCTGAACAGCCAGGGGCTTTCATTTGATTGATAACTTGCAGAAAAAGAGGGCGTCAACTGATCTTTGTCTGAAGCAGCCGCTCCTGTTTTTGTTTCATAATGAAACGTTGAATTTAATAATGATGCATGTATTTTCCAATGAATATCTGCATATTGCAAAGCAACATTGTTCCACCAGCTAAAACGAGTCGGTGACGCAAATGATGAAATGTTTGAAGTAAGATTTGAAGATGCAAAATCCGACGCGACCGAGGTAGAAAAATATTTCCCAAAATGGTGACTCAATGCCGTACTCAAATATACTTCGTGCTGATAATAACGATTATCCAGTCCGCCTGCATTATTTAAAAAGTCGGGGTCTTTATATCTTGTAAAAAGTGAGCTGTATTTTACAGAAACCAACAGTGATGTATAGGGGGTTATTTTTTTCTGATACCTGCTTTGTGCAAAGAGATCTTCTTCCCACAAACGCTGGGCTGATGTATTGTTGAAGAAAACAATGCTTCCAGGTAAACCTCTTTGAGAGGAATAGCCCCAAAATTTTGTTTGCCATTGTGCGCTGTCTGGAAATTGTTTTACAATATTTGCTTCACCCTGAAAAGCTTGGATATCAGAATTTGAACGAGATAGGTTTTCAGAAAACATTCCATTGTTTACCCGGTAAGGATAATTTCCTTTGTTCCATAGTGCCTCTGCATCAGCGCTGACCGCGACAGCATTGCTTAGGGGAAAATAAATCCCGCCATAGGGCTGCCACAAGCCAAAGGAACCTTGCTTAATCCCGGCCTGCCATTTATTTTGTGTGAAATTGGTGGCATTAAATGCATTTGTACTGATAGAAAGGATGGAAGCCGAAGAATAAGATCTTGCCGGTGAAAGAATTTGTTGTGGATTAGCATCAGAGAGTTCAAGACTTTGAACAAACGTAGATGAAAATTTACTCAGATCAATTTGCCCGGTTTGCGCATCGGCAACTATTATTCCATCATATTCTAAACTTGTATTGAAAGCACCAAGACTTCTTGCAGAAATGGTTTTCAGTCCGCCGACGCCGCCATAGTCTTTGACAAAAACTCCTGAAAAATATTTTGCAGCATCTGCAATTGATTCTGCATTTATTTCCTGCAATGATTCGTAATTCAATTGTTGTACAGGGACGGTTGAGTGAAAGGTGTTTTGTCTTTTTTCTGCAGAAATAATAACCCTTTTTAAGCTTTTGCTACTGTCATTTTGTGCAAGCGTAGGTTTGAGCAAAACCAGCATCAAAAAAATAAAAAAAATACATTGAATTAAATACTTTGCGATTGGAAATACAGAAATACGGGTGAGATCACTTTCGAATCCCGCGAATAAAGAGTACCGTGTAGAAGAGAGTTGAGTTTGCTTCATGTTTGCAAGAGCGGGCAATTCAAATAGACTATCAATGAAAATCCTGCTTTTTTCCAAGCCCAGCAGCATCAAATTAAAATTAATATAGCCTCTGTGCGCCATAAAGAAATCACTTATAGCAGTGCAGGCAATGGCGAAAGAAATACAATAGCGATATTATATTCTCTCCGCTTTTCACCCGAAAGCATTGAATAATTTAAATTGATTATGGCAGGTCTTCTGGCTTGCTCTCCGTTCAACACCTTCCCATCGTTGATAATTATTCGACAGTGGTATGTAGATTGAACAGTCTTCCGTTTATAGTTTTTGGTCGGGTATCCTGGGAGTTTAATATTTGTTGCCAAATGCTAAAAGTACCAAAATCGAATACCCATTACCAAATACTCGAAACAAAAAGAGCTTACAGCTACGGGGATAGCGCCGGATTTACACCGGCTTCCCTTTTCATCACGAAAATGCGTGAACCGTAATCGGGTACAAATATCTTATTAAAGAACCAATCGCAAAAAATAAATGTGCACATGGCTGTTGAAAAAACCAATCGCTGGCAGATTAGGCAGATTTTCAACTATAGGATTAATCATATTCATGCGTTGCCACCGGCGAAATGCGCGATAGGCATCAAAAAATAAAAGCCGCTGAAAGACAAGCGGCTCTGAGCAGAAAAATCTTTTTTTGTTTAGAATTTGAAAGAAACCCCCAAACCTAAAATATAAAAACTTCCAATTCCCAATTCGGCAAATGCCCCCAGCCCCGGATTGAAATAATATCTAACACCTCCGTGTATCCCAAAACCTAAACCGCTTCCTTTACTTCCGCCGAATGTGCCACCGCCCGGAGCATTGGTTGTACTGCTATAACTTGTTACCACATAACCTAAGTCAGCGCCCGCATATGGATCCAAAACATCCGTTGTCAAAAAATGATAGGAGCCACGGGCACCAATTAATACACCGGTAGCTTTGTCTTTAAAAGAGTATGCGTTTCCCCCGCTTGTGTAGGTGCCCGAATATGAAGAACCGGAATACCCAAGGATACCGCCAACACTGATGTTGCTGGTGACGCCGTGTTCATAGCTCCCGACCAGACTCACTCCGTTTGAATAACCAGACCCCCAATAGGTGGCGCCCAATCCGATACCTGCGTTAATTATATTGCTGCCTTCCTGGTAAGCTTGCCCGAATGCAGTGGTTACAAATAAAACCAAAACTGCGACAAACAGAGAAACTTTCTTCTTCATAATTGATGTATTTTAAGGTAAAAACTGTTGCAAAAATAGGCAAAAAAGAATCAAACCATGCTTCTTAAAATCTTTAAAAAATTCTTAACGGTTGTCTAAGGATTATTCTGTAAGAATTGACATTTAGAAAAATTGGAAGATTAGGCCCGCAAAATAATTTCTTAAAGCGGCGGCATTATAAAACCGGCCGGCAGCCGCATTTATATCATTTCCCAAACTGTATCTGGCGTTAAAAATGTTATCCGCTCCCGCAAATATTTCGATTTTGAATTTGGTTGTGGGCATTTTTCTGAAACCTATTCTTGCTCCAAATAAATTGAATGAACTGGCGCTGCTTGTATTCGCGTCATTCATATAGATCTTATCGGTGTACGTGTAGGTGAGGTTTGCATAAAATCCAATCTTGGCATTAATATCAAAACCAGAAACAACAACATTCGGCGCAACACCTGGCATATTATTTCCGGAATAGTCCGAAGTCAATTGTTTAAAACTTCCATAATGAAAATCGTGCCATGCATAACTCACAAAAATTTTTGCCCCATTTATAAACAGGTTGGCATTATCAGCAAGCTCATAAGAAATATAGGATTCAATTCCGTTTTGTTTTGTTGAACCGGCGTTGACATAGGAATATACTCCGCTTGTGTCGATACGTTGAACGATTGTGTTGTAAAGATGAAAGAAAAACCCGCTGATGTCGAAATATAATTTATCATGCAGGAAACTCCCGCGCGTGCCCAATTCATAATCCATTCCGTCTTCCGGTTGAAGGTTTCTTCCTAACAATCCATCGGAGCGCAACAGTTCAGCGGAAGTGGGCGTGGAAAATCCCCGGGCAACATTTGCATAAATGGAAATTGCTTCGGTAATTTTTTTTAGTATCCCAACATGGGGTGGCAATTTATTTTCGAACGTGCGTGTTTGCGATGTTGCATTTGAAGATGGCCGCGTAAATAAATTGACGAATTCCAAAGAAGACTTATTCAAACTGCCTCCAACAGTTATTATCCATCCCCTATTTAATTTTAAATCAGCCTGTGCAAAGATCATGTATTGCCACAAATTAATATCATCATCTGTTTCCAAGGAGTCGGCAATACCGAGATTATTTCCGTAATCTCTTGTATTAAAAAATCCTTTCTGCGCTTCTCCTCCAAAATTCACCTGTAAAACAGTTTCATCAATCTGCGTTTTATACTGAAAAACGGAACGTCCGCCAAAATGAGGTTCTTTTCTTATTTCGTAAACACGAAGACCCGGGTTGATAAAATCCGTATAGGTCCCGTAAACGGCAGTGGTGTTTTGCCAATTATCAGAAAAATGATATTCATTGCTGAAACCCGTTATAATGGTCTTTTGAAATATGGCTGCCTGTGCACTGATCGCTCCCGGTCTTGCCTGCGAAGCGCTCGAATCATATTGCGATTTTGTCAATGCTCCAGGAGTTTGATAGTAAAGATCGCCATAATACAAAAATGCGTGCAGCGTTTGCTTGTCCGTCATTTTCAATGCGTTTTCCCATGACAAAACATCCCGATGCATTTTTGTTTGCTGGCGATATCCGTTGCTTGTTTGATGAGAATAATTAAAAACATTTTCATGATCGCCATCGCCAAATCTGATATTTGCATTGAAGTTATTGGTAGTAAAACTTCCGACTGAATAATCCAACGTTGTTCCGTTTTTCCAAACATCCGGCATGGTGTGAATTAATGCTGCGCCGCCGATGCTTGCGCCGTACAAACTTCCCGCCGGGCCTTTTATGATTTCCGTTGATTGAAAATTATAAAAACTTAACTGGTTAAGATAAGTATTCCCACTTGGATCTGTCAAAGGAACGTCATTCAAATAAATCTTTACATCGCGAACACCAAATGGAGAACGCAAAGAACTACCCCGGATGTTAAGCCGGTAACTTCCCGGCGAACGTTCTTCCATGCTTACGCCAGGTGTGATATTTAATGCGGGTAAAATACTCATGTTACTAAAACGATTCAGTTGAGCTTGACCGGTAACTGCAACAGGCGCGGCAACATCAATCAACTTTCGGTTTTGCTCATAGGCTTTTATTACGATTTCATTGAGTGTTTTTACATCAGAAGAATCTGCAGGTGACGGTGAAGATTGAGCAAATAATGAGACAGATAAAAACACAAATGCCATTATCAATGCGGTCTGTTTCATTAGCTGAGTTTAGGTTTTCTGACGCAAACTTACTACAGAATAATTCATTATCTTGACCAATAATAAAAATAAACGACTGCATCACACATAATATTTTATGAGAAAACAGATGAAACTTAATCTTTTCGATTTAACAATGATTGTTATCGGATTGGTTATCGGTCTTGGAATATTCCGAACTTCAAGAGATGCCGCCGCCGCGGCGCTTACGCCTTCTATTTTTTTTGGTGCATGGATCTTTGGAGGAGTTATCGCCGTTTTCGGCGCCTTGACTTATGCAGAAATCGGGAGCCGATACCCCGTCACCGGTGGCTATTATAAGATTTTTTCTTCCGCATATCACCCTTCAATAGCATTTGCCATTAACTGCATCATTCTTATTTCAAATGCAGCCTCTCTTTCAGGTGTGGCATTGATAGGAAGTGAATATATTTCTCAAGTTGTCTTTTCAACAGAGCCTTCTTCTTTCGTAAAATCGCTCATTGCCATGAGTGCAATCATTGCTTTTTATGGCGTGAATATGATGGGGCTACGCATAAGTTCAAAAGTGCTTAATGTGTTAATGATGATCAAAATAGGCATGCTCGTTATAATAATTGCCGCCCTTTTTTTTCCTCAATTCTATCATGCCCAAAATCAGGTGTACTCAGTCAGCAATACAGGTTTTTGGGGGATTGTATTATCATTTGGTATTGCTTTAAAGGCTTCATCTTTTACTTATGGCGGTTATCAGCAAACCATAAATTTTGGAGGTGAGATTCAAGACCCGCAAAAAAATATCCCACGGGGTGTCATCATGGGAATAATTGTAATTATTGCGCTTTATCTCGCTGTAAGTTTTTCATATTATAAAATAATCGGTTTTGAAGATTTAAAGCAGGCAAAAGGAATTGCCTCAGTTGTTGCTTACAAAATGTTTGGAGAAACGGGAAGGAATATTGCCTCCATTTTGTTATTCATTGCTGTGCTGGCTTACGTTAATGTGATATTGCTCAGCAACCCGCGCGTAATGTATGCAATGAGCGAAGACGGAATTCTCCCCGCCTCCTTCAAAAAGAAAGATGAAAAAAAAGATGTGCTCACCGTTAGCCTCACCGTATTTGCAATCATTTGCGTGATCGTTTTATTTTTTGCCGATACCTTCGATAAGATTTTAAGCTTTTCTATCTTTCTCGATTCGATTGGCATGGCGACTTCAGCCGCAACCATATTTGTACTACGGAAAAAAACAAAGCAACTCGACAATACTGGAATCTATTCCATGAAATTTTACCCGATCTTGCCTTTGATTTTTGTGCTTACTTATATTTTTGTAGGAACGATCATCGCCATTACATTCCCCCGATATGCAATCATCGGGACTTGCGTTTTTACCGTTTTTCTTATTCTTTATTTCGTAATTAAAAAATTCAGGAGGCAGCAATCAACCTTGGATGGATGACCGACGACTGAATTCCCGGAAAATGGAATAAATCTAATGGTTTATTTAACCTTTTTTTTTGCTGCACTGCCGCTGAATTGCCTATTTTAGCGAAATTTTTTTTACCAAAACCGATTATCATAAAATCTGCTGTGGTTGCAGAACAAATTTTAAATTTGAGCATCGACCATGAAAAAACTTTCTATTTTATTCCTTAGCTGCTTATTTGTTATTACAATTTCAGCACAAGACAAGTGGGATTTAAAGCGTTGTGTTGAATACGCTGTCAATAATAATATTTCCATTAAACAATCCGACATCCAGGCCAGAATTGCTGAATTGACATTCAAGCAATACCAATTATCACAAATTCCCACGCTGGGTTTTGGAGGTAATATTGGTTATAGTTCGGGTCAAAGCCAGGATCCTGCCACCTTCGCATTAATCACTACAGGGCTATGGTCCAATCAATATTTTATTCAATCCAATGTAAATTTTTTCAATTTCAACAGTTTAAGAAACAATATTGCCGGGAGTAAGTATGCTTACCAGGCTGCCGACGCAGCAACTGACAAATTGAAAAATGATGTATCTCTTAATGTCGCCAATGCTTATTTACAGGCTCTTTTGGCTGTTCAGACAGCAAATGCAGCGCAATTGCAATTAAGACTTTCGCAATCACAATTAAATATCACGCAGAAACAGGTTAATGCTGGAACTTTGCCGGAATTAAACGCTGCAGAAATTGAATCGCAGGTTGCACAGGATAGCTCGGCGTACGTTACTGCAAAATCAAATTCCGAACAGGCAGTATTAACATTAAAGGCATATATGAGCCTGGATGCTGCGGTACTTTTTGATATTGCAACCCCTCCTGTTGAACAAATTCCGATTGAAAACATCGCCGACCTGCAACCCGATGCGGTTTATAATCTTGCTCTACGCAATCAGCCACTCCAAAAAGAAGACGCCTTGAATATTCAATCGGCTGCAAAATATGTTGCATCAAGCAAGGGAGCCATGTTGCCGACATTCTCCTTATTCGGGCAATTTTATACAACGTTTACCAATCAGACCTATCAGCCAACCTCTTCGTTTACTTTTGTCGATACGGTGGGCAGGGTATATAGTTCAAATGAACCGGTAATTCAAAATGTGCAAGGTCAATTGTTTGCAAAGACACCTTACTTTACCCAGCTTAATCAAAATTTTAGGCAATCAATAGGCCTAAGCGTTAACATACCCATTCTGAATGGCGGAGCTTTGAGAACTGCTTATGCAAAATCAAAACTGAGTTTGAAGAATTATCAGTTGCAGCAGGAAGCAGATAATTTGACACTCAAGCAAAATATTTATACGGCATATGCTCTTGCCATAGCAGCATTGCAAAAATTTGAATCCCAGAAAATCACGTTATCAGCTACTAAGAAAAGTTTCGACTTTGCCCAAAAGCGATACAATGTTGGTCTATTGAACACGATTGATCTGCTTACCAACCAAAACAATTATTTTAAAGCGCAAGTTGATCTGCTTTCTGACCAATTCGATTATGTGTTTAAAATGAAAGTGCTTGAATTTTATAAAGGCATGGGCATAAAATTGTAAAAAGAATAACCTTAAAATATCATGAGCAAAAAATTACTTTGGATCATTATTAGTCTCGTAGTAGTGATCGTTTTATTAATTGTCTTGCAGAAAGCCGGCGTATTTGGGAAAGATGAAGGAATTAAAGTGTCGGCCGAAAAAGCAATCAAACGTAACATCACCGAAATTGTAACTGCAAGCGGAAAAATTTATCCGGAGGTAGAAGTAAAGATCAGTCCCGATATCTCTGGCGAAATTGTTGAACTTACCGTTCAGGAAGGAGACAGTGTAAAAAAAGGACAAGAGCTTGCAAAAATTTACGCGGACATCTATACAACCCAGCGCGATCAGGCAGCTGCACAGTTAAACCAACAGCAAGCTGTAGCCATGAACAGTTCTGCCCAATTGCCCGGACTAAAAGCGGCGATGGACCAGGCACAAAAAAGTTACGATCGTGAAAAACAATTGCTCGCTGACAAAGTTATTTCTCAATCAGAATTTGATCAGTCCGAGAGTGCGCTAAGAACGGCAGAGTCAAATTTTAACGCAGCACAACAAAGTATTATCGGCAACCAGGCCGGGGCAGCAAGCGCGAAGGCAAATCTTTCCATTGCAGCAAAGAACCTCAGTCGAACAACTGTTTTTTCGCCAATTGAGGGAGTGATATCCCTATTGAGTGTAAAAAAAGGTGAACGCGTTGTAGGAAATTCCATGATGGCAGGGACAGAAATGATGCGTGTGGCTGACATGAACAAAATTGAAGCAATTGTTGATGTTGGGGAAAATGATATTCCCAAAGTCCACATCGGTGATTCCGCCAATATCGAGATAGATGCTTATAACAACAGAAAATTCAGGGGAATTGTTACTCAAATTGCAAGCAGCGTAGCCAGTGCTACTACAAC
>DATGFZ010000452.1:0-3014 GCA_035308805.1 Puia sp.
CCTTGATCAAAAATATCGTTTGGTTTTGGATACCGTAGTGGGCCAGTTAATTCAATCTGGCGAATCGGATGCTGTAATTCGGTTTTTAATAAACGACTTTAAATTGAAATATGGGAAAAAGTTAACTGCCGGCAGATAAAACTTCGAGACATTTAGCGACAGAACGGCACTTCAATTATCTCAATCCACTTACTATGGACAAAAACCATTTGATCGAAATTTACAAGGTTGAGGCAGAGAAATACAACAAGACTCGGGATATCCATTGGAAAATGAATATCGCCATGTGGACCCTTCTGATTGTTGCTTTATATGCCAAAATGAAAGGGGAAATCAAATCGTTACCGATTCCGTGCGAAATCTGTATGTGCTTACTATTTGTGTTCCTTCACATAGTTTTTATCGGGTTTATTCATGGTTCGTTGAACCGCAGCCTGACCCGAATGAAAAACATGTCGAACTATCTAATAAGAGACGACAATGTTCCGATTCAGAATTTTGATTCTTTCGATTCACCGAGAGCCACTGTGAATTCAGGCTGGGAGTTTCTGCAAGCCGCTATTGGTGCAATATTGTTGGCAATTTACGTTTCAACAGGTAGATAAAAAGTGCCATTATGATAAGCCCCTTGTTTGCTTTTGACTTTTCTTTGACTGGCGTTGGTCATTTGGAATTGTCATGGTTTTGCTGATTCATTCTGTTTGCCTGGTCAAATTGCGTTGCTTTTCTCCAGCGCCTAATTCTTTGTTTTGAAAATTTGGGCTTGTCCTCCGGTATTATTTTTTGATGCAACCCTTTTTTATACCCAAAAGTTTCGCCGCCTCGCCCTCGTTGATCCATATTTCCCTATGGGTCCCCATAATAGGCTTCCCCATTCGAATTATGATATCGTTATGGTTGCCTACGTACAAACTATCGAATCTTATTTTCTGGTTTTTCCAAAAAATCCACTATGGCCTTGCTTCCCGCCCACAAACCATCATAAATTTTGTTTGCCTTAAAGGGCGGAATCATTACACTGTCAATTATTCGTTTGACAATTTGGTCATTCAAAACCTTCTCGGTCCCATAACCGGTAGCTATAAATATTTGACGTTTGGTTCCGCTATAAGCTATCAATAGCCCGTTGTTAATGCGCGCCCTGCCCAATCCGAGCTCTCTAAGCTTATCTACGGCAAACAGCAATATAGTTGAATCGGGATAATAACTTTTGGTTGTTATTAGCGCTATTTCATTGGTCGTCTTAGATTCATGTGACTCATAAAGGCTGTCAAGTTGGGCTACTTGGCGGGGGCTCAAGTCATTTTCCTTGTCAAATACATAGCCAGTATCCCTTGGCGATTCACAAAATAGTAATATTAGGCATGTAAAACCCGGGAAAAGCATAAATAAGGGCCTAATCATTCCTTTGTAATAGCTTCTCATAGTATTTGTACAAGGTTAAATATGTTGGACCAAATGTTTTATTTCAATTGAGCGCGCAATAATTCTGATCTATCTTTTACTCCAGTCTTTCTTATGATATTATCAATGATCGCAAAAACTGTCCGTTCTTCTATATTACTGAGACGCGCAATTTCCTCTTCAGTCTTGTTTTCCTTCAATAGGTTTAGTATCTCCGACTCTCTTGGACTTAAATTCGCATTACCATTTGGTTTGCTGGAGGCGCCAATCACAGAGCCTAGTGCGTCATTATAGTAGTAGTTGAATTGCTTAACACATTTAATAGCGGCATAAATTTCTTCAGAATCCGCGTTTTTTGTCAAATAGGCGTTGGCACCCAACATCATTACCTTGGCTATGATGTCCGGGCTATTATGCATCGTAAGCATTATAACCTTTAGATTTGGGTATCTTTTTTTAATCTCTGGGAGAGTTTGGATTCCGTCCATTACAGGCATTGCAACATTTAATATGACAATATCCGGCATCACTTTTTCAAGCAAATGAAGTAACTCTAATCCATTCGCCGCTTCTCCGGCGAATTGAATGTCGGCTTTCCTTTTTAATGCTACTTTTACACCATTGCGAAAAAGTGAGTGATCATCACAATGAACCACAGTAATTTTTTTTTCGTTTTCACCGTGGAGTTTATTTTTATCATCTATTCCAATATTCATGACCTTCTTCCGCTTTTTCGTTTTCACCAGTAACAAAATGGCCTCGACCACGATCCAACAGATCACCAATAAAGAAATCGAACCATCAATATTTTGCCAAATACCTTTGGGAAAAGTGACTAGATAAAAGGGGTTAAAAAGAATAGAGCATGACCCAAAAATAATTGCCGCAATATATCTTTGCTTTCTACTTTCAAGAGCGGAAAGAATCAGAAACAAAATAAAGCACTCAATTCGCAAAAACCTATAATAGCCACTTGGCAGATCGTCATTTGCGAAAGCGACCAATAGCATTGTAAACAATATCGATTTAATGAAAAATCTCAATGCGATCATCCAAGTAGTTTTGGCCACAACTAAATTAATTCATTTTCAGCCGAAAATGATTCGCGAGACAAATGCGCCGAGAATCTAGATCCTCAGTAAGTTGCAGCGGCAAAGCATAATATCCGTATTTTGTTATAGCATTCAATTTCAAGCGGAAATTCAAATTGTAAGCAATCTTGCGTTTTTATTATCTTGACCAAAAACCCAATCCATGAATCTTGAGCAACGCTTATGGGTCTTTAACCTAATGTCAAGAATTTCCATGATTATAAGCAAGTTCGGCCCAATCGCCATTGTCCCGTTGCTTGCTTTCAAATTTGACAATTCGTGGCTTCTCTTTGGGATATTATTTTCATATTTTGGAAGTATTGTTAACATGCTTAAACAATGGTTTTACATTATCGCAACCATAGTCTTATTCTGTATTGGAGATTACGGTCAAAGTTTACCAGTGTTTCAGCGCATAGTTTACCACGCGTAGCGAGTTGTTGTAGTTGATATAAATCTAGTTGTTTTTTTTCTTTCGCAATGACTCTCCCTTTAATTCTATTTTATGTGCGTTTGATG
>DATGFZ010000453.1:0-1575 GCA_035308805.1 Puia sp.
TTAACGACGCCTAATTCGTTTCTGAATAAATCGTAATCCACGTCAAATTGATTTAAGATTTGTGTTGCAATATTTTCTTTATTTTTTAAAATTGAAAGCATCAGGTGTTCCGTTTCAACGGTCGGACTCTTCAATGCTTTGGCTTCGAGTACAGTTACCCGAATCACTTTTTCTGCCTGTTTGGTCAAAGGAAGACTGTTTATGTTTGCTATGTTCTTTCCGGTTTTATCTTTCACCGCGATCTCCACTTCTTTGCGCAATTCATACAAATCAACATTAAAGCTTTTCAGGATGCGAACCGCCGTATTATCCCCTTCCCGAATCAAACCCAGCAATAAATGTTCGGTGCCAATAAAATCATTTCCCAGTCGCAAAGCTTCTTCCCTGCTAAACGATATAATTTCCTTTACTTGTGCTGAAAAATTATGATCCATTTTTAAGTTATTGAGCTTTATACAATAATAACGAATAATTTTGATTTCTATTTTCTGAATCTTATCAACGGCATGTTGATATTCATCATTCACTGTATGCAAGTCAAAATTGATACCAGAGAAAAATACCATGTCATTACCATCAATGAACCGTTATTTGCTGCTATTATGACAGCAGATTTGGATTACAGTTTATTCACCCTGCTGCAAAATGACGTGAAAAATGTAGTGCTGAATTTAAAAGACATTAAAACCATGGACATCGCTGCTGCAGAACATCTCGTTAAGTTGCAACAAAATTATTACGAACAAAATGCCTCTTTCGTTGTTTGCGGCTTGCAAAAAGAAGTTGAAGCAATGCTGGAGGACTCAAAATTACTGGAATTGATGAATGTAACGCCTACCGAAAGTGAAGCCACAGATATTGTAATGATGGAAGAAATCGAGCGGGAATTGCTGGATGAGGAGTGAATGTAATTTTGAACGCAGGGTTTTTGGTTTGTGGTATCGGCTTGGGTAGGGTTATTTAAAATCATGGTGTCGCGATCCGGTCATCGATGGTGGCACTACTGAACTGTAGGTTTATTTGGTAAAACCCCGCATCATATAGCGTTTTGCCGGGAAAAAAAATCCATGATGGATAACAGTCTGGAAAAAATAATCGAGGAAATCATTTCTCATTTCCTAAACCTAGAAATATCATCCATTCAATTCAATGCGGTCGGTGGTGGTTCAATTAACGAAACGTTTCAAACCATCATCAATAAAAAACAAAAGCTATTCTGTAAAGTCAATTCAGCCAAAAAACTTCCTTCTCTCTTCATGAGAGAAAAAAGGGGACTTCAATTGCTGGCAGAACAAAATATAATTAAAACACCTGCCATTATTGCGTTTGGAGAATCCGAAGGCAAACAAATATTAATACTTGAATGGGTTGATCAAGGATTAAGAAGGTCAAATCTTTGGAAAACTTTCGGGGAACAGCTGGCTGCTTTGCATAAGATTTCATGGTCAGATGAAAACCGGCAGACCAAGTTCGGTCTGGACGAAAATAATTACATGGGCGCCTTAAAACAATCAAATAAACCGTCAAATTCCTGGATTGATTTTTTTGTGCATCAACGGCTGGAACCGCAAATAG
>DATGFZ010000454.1:0-18645 GCA_035308805.1 Puia sp.
TTTGCAAGTTTTTTTGAGTTCAGTAATTTATTGGTAAAAGATTCGCTGAGCAACGCTCTTCTCCCAAAAAGAATTGTTTTGTCTTTTACTTCCCTGATATATTCTTTAAAAAATGCCCTGTGTAAAATACAGTCGCCATCAATAATTACAATAATTTCTCCGCTTGAAACAGTTATTGCCTTATTCAGCATTTCATTTTTCCTGAAACCCCTGTCCTCTTTTTGATAAACATGCAATATTTTAAAAGAAAGGCTTTTTGAGATTTGCTCCAGAAACTTCTTTGTTTCAGGAAAATTGTCATCTTCTGCAATGATTACCTCAAAATTTTTGTACTCCTGACGTTCAAGAGCCATTAATATTAACTCTAAAAAATCAATTCTTTTGTAAAAGGAAATCACAAGAGAAATCTTCATAAAAAATATGGCTGATGACAGGTTTGGTGATCTCTTCAAGTATGGCTGCTTCAAAATTAGCAAAAGCTGATTGCATACCTAAAAATATATTATCAATTCAGGTGTTTTCCTTTTATTTTCATAATGTATTTTTGTTGTTGCAACTGACTTTAGATTGATTAAAATAAGTGCATGACGAATTTTATTCCCATATTCCCATTAAGTATTGTGGTATATCCCGGTGAAAGTTTGAACTTACACATTTTCGAACCTCGTTATAAGCAACTGATATCTGAGTGTAGGGCTGAGGGAAAACCGTTTGGCATTCCAACTGTAATTAACGATAAGGTAAGTGAAATGGGCACGTTAATGGAGATCAGCGAAATTGTAAATACAACCGACAACGGGGAGATGGATATCAAAACAAAAGGCATCAGCGTTTTCAGGATACTGGAAGTAATTAAAAAGGTGCCTGATAAACTGTATAGCGGTGCCATTGTAAATTACCCTGAAAATATAACGGATACCTATAACCGTGAGTTGATTCAAAAAGTTTTAAATACGTTGAGGCAGCTGCACAAATTGCTAAAGATTGAAAAAGATTTTAAAAAGCCGGACGAAGAAATAAATGCTTATGATATTGGTCATCACTCCGGGTTATCGCTTGAGGAAGAATATGCGCTCCTGTGTTTGTTAAGAGAAGACCAGCGCCAGGAATATTTAAAGCGACATTTGGCCAAAGTGTTGCCGGTGATTGCTGAAATGGAAACACTGAAAAAAAGAGTTAAGCTCAACGGGCATTTTAAAAATTTGTCATCATTCGATTTTGAAAAGTAAGCTATGTCAATAACAGTATGTTTCGATTTTGGCAATACACGTTTAAAATGTGCGGTTTTTTCTGATGGCAGATTCATTGAAGAAATTTTACTGGAAAATGACAATGAACAAACCATTCACGCTATCGTTGAAAAATACAAGCCGGATAAATCCATTTTATCTTCTGTGATAGATCACAACCCGGCCATGGAAGATATCTTACAGGGCGCAACGCATTTTCATAAATTAAATCATCTTTCTAAAATCCCCGTAACTACTCCCGTTGGTAAACCTGAAACCATTGGCGCTGACAGGCTTGCTTTGGTTGTTGCTGCAGTAAATATTTTCCCTGGAAAAAATAATCTTGTTGTCGGATTGGGCAGCGCGATCACCTATAATTTCGTAAACAAAAAAAACGAATTTTTAGGTGGAGGGATATCACCGGGCATGGAAATGCGTTTTAAAGCTTTACATGTTTTCACTGCAAAGCTTCCGCTTGTTCAGCCTGAATGGAATTTTCCCCTGGTTGGATACGACACCAAAACAAATATTCTCAGCGGCGTTATCCTCGGTATGGCAAAAGAAATTGACGGAACCATTGATGCCTATAGAGAGAAATACAGCAATTTTAACGTGCTTTTAAGCGGTGGTGACATTCATTATTTCGCCGACCGATTGAAAAATAAGATATTCGCCGACCCTTATCTGATTTATAAAGGGCTTTATGCCATCAGCGAATTCAATCAATAATTCATTGCAGATCAAACAACAATACCGTCTCCTTTTTTTATCCTTTTTCGCATTGATATGGGTGGCATGCGAAAATAACATCAAAAACATTCCTGCGCTGCGCAAAAAACAAATTGGGGTTGAAATAGGTAAGGACATTGAAAGTTATTACAGCGTTGGAGCTAAGGTGAAAGCAAAATTAACCTCTCCATACATGGTACGCTATTTAACCGACTCGCCTTATGTCGAATTCCCAAAAACAATGCATGTTGATTTTTATAACGACACCATGCGCATTCAAACCAGAATGGATGCGAAATACGGAAAGTATTATCAGTACGACGACAGGGTCTTTTTGCGTGATAGCGTAATCGTAAAAAATTCAATTACCGGCGACACGTTAAAAACAAATGAATTATGGTGGGATAAAAAAAAGCAACTCCTTTACAACGATAAGCCTTCCTATATTTTTAAAAAAGACGGAACACAATTATTTGCAAAAGATGGATTGGAAGCGGCACAGGATTTAAGCTCCTATTCATTCAAAAATGTTTCCGGCCCTGTTTCTGTCCCCGCAAACGGATTGCCGAAATAGGGAATGGCCAATGGTGAGTGAAATGTGATTGGGATTTTTATTACCTGTCGAGAATTCTCAAGAATTCATTGGTCAAGGGGCTTATTATCTTTCCAATGCCACAAGTGAAGGCATGCATAAGTTCTGTAAGGGCTCCATTTTTTAGAAAGCTTCAGTAATTTTTCGCGGAATTCTTTTTTGTTGCTGTTATCCAACTTATATAGGTTGATCATTGCATTTTGGATGCCCAGGTCATCAACGGCAAAAACGTCTTCTCTTCCCAAAGTAAACATCAGCAACATTTCCGCGGTCCATCTCCCGACTCCTTTAATTTCGGTGAGGTAAGTCATCACCTCATCGTTGGTGAGTCCATTTAAATGTTTGTAATCCATTCCTTTTTCAATTGCGAACCTGGCAACATTGTGCACGTATCCGGATTTAGCCCGGGATAAACCAATGGCGCGCAATTTCTCAGGTCCAATTGCCAGTATTTGCTCGGGAGTCGGTGTTTTTGTATCGAAAAGTGCCAGAAACCGTTTGTGAATGGTGTGAGCCACTTTTGTGGAGAGTTGCTGGCTCATGATCGAACTGCATAAATGCAGATGAATGTGTTTTCTTTTTTTTAGTGTGAACGGCTCGCGGCCCTCAATTAACTTCTTGAATTTTTTATCCTTTGCAAGATGAGAAATGTATTCCATATATTTTACCCCTGCTTTTTCAATTTTAATTTTTTGGAGCCGGCATTCCGCCAACCCGCGATTTGTTGATTTCGTTTGTTCCGGAAAAGAAGACAAATGATTCAACCTGGTCCGGCTGCAATCCTATCCGGCACTGTTGGGCAATATCGGCATGCAATGGTAGTAAAAATAGATTTTAAATTTGTGATGATGAAACGGGAACTTATCATAACTCAAGACGGATCTCACTCTATAGCTATTGACCAAACCAACATCACCTATCATTCCAGATATGGAGCAATCCGGGAATCCACCCACATATATATAGAATCGGGATTAAAAAAATTATTGCATCAAAAACCCTGTATCAATATTTTTGAAATGGGTTTTGGTTCAGGATTGAATGCACTTTTGACCTTGATCAGCACAGTAGAACATAACCAGGAAGTTTATTATGAAACAATTGATGAGTCTTATTTGGAGAATCAATTTTTCGAAAAGTTGAATTATTGCCGGGAATTAAAGAAACCAGGGCTGCAATCAGCTTTTATTCAATTACATCTTTGCGAATCGGAAAAAGAAGTGGCTGTAAATTCTTTTTTTCGATTTAAAAAAAGTCAGGGTTCATTCCAGCATTATATTTTTAATAAATCATTCGACATTATTTTTTATGATGCATTTGCTCCGGCAGCGCAACCGGAGTTATGGACTGGATATATATTTATGAAATTATTTGAGGCACTTAATGCAGGTGGCGTGCTGGTAACCTATTGCAGCAAAGGCTGTGTGCAGCGCGCCATGAAAGTTGCGGGTTTTGTTGTTGAAAAATTACCCGGGCCCCCGCATAAAAGAGAAATACTGCGGGCCATAAAGGTATGATTGGCATTTATTCAATAAAAAAAAAGAAAGATAAAGGAATGAGAAAGATCCACTGATAAAAGATAAAATTTTGCACCCCCCTGGAATGCATGGCAGCGCACCAGGCTCAATAAAAAAAGCTACTGCAACAGGACCCTGTCAATTTTATGAATCACTCCATTTCGTGCCATAATATTTGGCGCATACAAATTTGCGGCTACTGAATCTGCGGCACCTTCCACCTGGTAAGAAAGCCCCAAAGTAACTTTTATTGCACTGTCAGGAAGTGTGGATATTGTCACCTGTCTTGTCGTATCGTCTGTCGTAAGAAGAGGATTGGCTAATGCAATATTCATGTCAGAGGTAAAGTAACGTCCGGCAATAATATGGTAGGATAAGAAATTAGCCAGGGTATTTGGATTTACCGTGTCAACTGATGGGTAACCAGCATTTCTGAATGCATTGTTATTGGGTACAAAAACCGTGTAAATATTTCCGTTTGTCAGGAGCGCCATTATATTATTGCCGGCAGAGGCTGTCAGGGCAACCGCTGAATCAAAAAAACTCAAGGCTGTATCTGCTTGGATCACCTGTAAAATTGTTCCGGCAGGCGGAAATAAAGGTTGTGCCAATACATCCAGATAACCATTTCGTGCTTTTACGTCTGTCGTGGGCACACTGATGCCGTTAACATAGAGTACGTTGTTCATATAGGTGACGAATACCGAATCGCCGCTAGCCATTTGCGTACTTACATTTTGTCCGGTGCCTCCGTTAATGAATGTGGTAGATAATCTCTCTTCGCCGGTAAGGATATGATATAGCAAAATGGTATCCAGCCTTCCTATGCTCATGGTATCAATAACCGTCGCGCCCAAACCATAATTGCCCATAATCTGATCGGTCACAACAAATACCGTAACCATCGAATCGGTATTCAGGACAGTATCCAGTCCCGTTCTTATTAAGGCAGCATTAAAAAGAGTAAGGTTGGTTCCGTTTTTAATCGTCTGCGCAACGGTGGGATCCGTCACTGGCGGCGTCGTGGTAGAATTTTTGACACAACTCAAAAAAATAATGACAGTGACAAACAATAGTACAACCACCCGTTTGTTCAAAATATTAGTATGCATACATTGGTTTTAACAGAGTTCAGCGGTGCCATGTTAAGGATTAGCGTCAAGGTGTCAAAAGCTGACCAATTACCTGTATAACGCCATTACGTGCCATAATATTGGAAGAAAGAATCACCGTAGGGCTGGTATTGCTGTTGCCTTTGACCGCAGGCACACTCCCGGAAATGAGACCATAGGTGATGCTATTATTCTCTAATAAGGTTTGCTGACTTTGACTGACCATAAAATCAGAGGTAAAAGCGCGCCTGGGTATAATGTGATACAACAGCACCTTGGCCAGCGTATCGGGATCTGCAGCGGTTACAGCAGCCGCAGTGGCATAACCAGCGCCGCGAAAAGCGTCATTGTCCGGCAAAAAAATCGTGTATATATTTCCGTTAGCCAGCACGGTACCTATATTTGTTTCTCCCGCACTTGTGCGGGCAACCGCTGCGGCAAAATAACTGAATGATGTATCGGCTTGTGCTATTTGCATGATGGTACCCGCGGGTGGCAGGACCAATCTGGCCACAGCGTCAATTAAGCCATTGCTGACAGATAAATCAAAAGATTCTATCTGTATACCATTTATGTACGCACCCGAACCGTTATTTGTTATAAAAACCGAATCACCGGAATTGGTTATTACCGGCGCGTTCGGACCTATGGGAAGTTGGCCGGAAAGAACAGCAGGATAAAGTGTATTATACAGGATTATTTTTTTTAAAAGGCTATCCGGCAAAGCATCAAATATTGCAGGAGTAATGCCTGACAATAAAAACGCTTCATCAGTGGCTACAAAAAAAGTAAACGGACCACCGTAAGTATACAAAGAATCCAACCCTGTCCGGGTAAGGGCAGTATCCAATAAAGTAGCATTGGAGGAGTTCGCAATCACACTTTTTAAGGTATTGGTATTGGTGCCGGTCGAGGGCACGTTGGATTTGACACAACCCGTAAAAAACAAGAGTGCGTACGCTGACAAACAAAAAAACACCATGATATTACCTGAAATTTTAGCCTTCATAATTTATTGTTTGATATACAATTTAGTTTTTAATTTGAGCCCTACGTCTACTACGAAAAAAACCGGTTTAGGTTGTGTATGGATTATTCAAAACTATAGCTCATTTTACCGTCTTTTTCATCTTTCATCAAAATACCGATCTGTTGTAACTGGTTGCGTATCTTATCAGAGGTCAGATAGTCCTTTTTCTTTCTTGCATCTTGTCTTATTTCTATCAACAGGTCGAGTACTCCCTGCAATTTTGAATGTTCCGAGGCATTATCATCCTGCAATCCCAATATCTTTTCAATATAATCGGTGAAATATTTTTTTACCAGGTTAAATGTTTCTGCGCTGATAGACGATAAATTAATATGACCATCTTTAATGGAATTGATTATGGGAACAATTTCAAATAAATTGGCAAGCACTTTTGCCGTATTAAAATCGTCATTCATAAATTCATCCAGCTCAGACAATAATTTGCTGATTTTATGATCAAGCTTGTCATCTGCACCAGGCGGATTGCCATCAGCCGGGTATTCTGTTTTCTGCAGATTCTGGTATGCTTCCCACAGTCTTTTCAAACCTTTTTCTGCAGCCTGCAATGCCTCATTGCCAAAATCGAGCGTGCTGCGATAATGCGTTTGCAAAATGAAAAATCTTATGGTCATGGGGGAATAGGCTTGCGATAATAAAGGATGATCGCCACTGAATAATTCGGTGAGGCGTATGACATTATTATAGCTCTTGCCCATCTTTTTTCCGTTAATGGTGATCATGTTATTGTGAATCCAATAACGCGCCGGAATTTTGTGATTGCAAATGGTGCTTTGTGCAATTTCACTTTCATGGTGTGGAAAAAGCAGGTCCATTCCGCCTCCGTGAATATCAAATTCTTCTCCCAAATATTTTGTGCTCATCGCGGAACATTCAATGTGCCACCCCGGAAAACCCTCACCCCATGGGCTTTCCCATCGCATAATGTGCTCGGGGGGAGCTGCTTTCCATAATGCAAAATCCTGGCGGTTATGTTTTTCTTCCTGGTTTTCGAGATCTCTTGTTGTTTCGAGCAAATCATCCAATATCCTTCCACTCAGTTTTCCGTATGGATATTTTTCTGCGTATTTTTTTACATCAAAGTATACGGATCCGTTTACGGCATAAGCATACCCGGCACGGATAATTTTCTTTATCATTTCTATTTGTTCAACAATGTGTCCCGTTGCTGTTGGTTCGATGCTGGGTTCAAGATTGTTGAACTTGCCCATTGCCCAATGAAAAAGGTTGGTATATTTTTGAACCAATTCCATGGGTTCTAATCTTTCTATGGTTGCTTTCTTGGCAATTTTATCTTCTGCTTCTCTGCCTTCTTCTTCAAAATGCCCTGCATCGGTAATATTGCGAACATAACGGACCTTATAGCCCAGATGCAGGAGGTAACGATAGATAACATCGAATGTAATAAATGGCCGCGCATGACCAAGATGACTTTCACCGCTTACTGTAGGTCCGCATACATACATGCCCACATACCCGGGAATAATTGATTTGAACAACTCCTTTTGCCTTGTATAAGAATTTAGAACCTGAAGTGACTGCATACCTGAAATTTAGTAAACGGAAAATGATTTTAGAAATTAACGGTGATTTTTTTGCGCAAAAATAAACTATCCCCGTTGAACAGAGCAGGTACTACAACAGCAGGTAAAAGATATTTGAGGGTGTCTTTTCATCAATGCAAGATAGAAAGAATTATTCGGTTTTGGAAGGCAATTGCAAATCGGCAATGACAGGGTGATGGTCCGAATAAGGAAGGTTGAATTTTTCAGATTGCAGAACAGTGAATTTCTTGTCCGCAAAAATATAATCTATCCTGAGTGTTGGAGAGATGTGGACATAAGAGCGCCCGACGCCAAATCCTTTCTTTATAAACGCATCCTGAAGGTCGCCACGAATGTGAAAGTAGGTATATGAATTCGGCACGTCGTTAAAATCTCCGCAAATGATTGCAGGAAAAGGGCTTTTGTCCAGTTGTTGGCGAACAATATCTGCCTGCCCCCCACGAAATCCATAGGCTCTTTTCAATTTTTTTACGATGGATTTTGACGCTTCTATGGTGCTGTCCTGTACATTTTTTATTATCTCCAGGTCCCTGAATTCCTTGTTGCTGAACAGTACCGATTGCAGATGCGTGGTAAAAACACGGACCGTTTTTCCATTCACATTCAAATCCACTCCGATCAGGCTTTCGGTGGCTTTTATATTGTCCTTTGTCTTATAATGAATCTGCAGAGAGTCTGTTATGGGGAACTTGGAAAATATGATTACGCCGGATTCATACATATCATCATAACGCCGATAATCATACGAAAAAAAGTAATACGGATAATTCAGTTCTTTTTGTATAAAAGGAATATTGGTTGCAAATTCTTTTGCGTTATGCGATTCAAAAAATTCCTGCAGGCATAAGACATCGCCGTTCTGCTCTTTTAAAAAATCAAGCATTTTAATTCTATGGTCACCGGGTTTGCGGCTGGTAAACTCATCAAAGCGACGAACGTTCCAGGTAATCACACGCAATGCGCTGTCAGCTTTTTGGTGGTTAAATGATGACAGCATGTTAAAAGCAAAAAATGCATGAATATTTTGCCATCCGATGATGAGTGTGATCAGCGAAAGTATAGCCCAGTGGCGCTTTGCAAAAAACAACCAGAATAATAAGAACAAGATCAGCAGCACCAATAACAGCGGAAAAATCAATCCAAGCAGAGAAATGAACCACCAGGTATTCGGGTGCAAAAAAGGATTGGTGCATGCCAGTAAAAAAAGGAAAACAACAATCACGTTAACAATAATAAAAATCCGGCGTGTAAGATTTCGCAATATAGCCATGGTAGGCTCGTAAGTTACAAATCTTCTTTATCAGCAGCGCGTTTTAAAATCTCTTTTTCTTCATCGGTTAAATAGCGGTAACCTTCCTGGTTTATTTTATCAAGAATATCGTCAATTCTTTTCTGAGTGACATTCGGGATTTTCTTGAAGGGCTGGGTTCCTGATACCTTATAAAAGAATTTTTCTTTTTCGGCTTTCGCATTTCTTTCTGAATCCGGGTTGAACAGATCCCTGAACCAGTCAAACAAACTATTCATCCATATGCTCCAATCGTTTCCTTTTCGCATTTGCTGAATAAAAAGAAAGCCAAAAAAACCTCCGCTGATATTGGCAATATAGGAGCCTGCATCACCATAAGCAATGCTGGAAAAATTGATCAGGATGTATACCGCTGTCAATATCCAAAGAGGAATGCCGCCATTGATCATGGGAAAAATGCGATAATCTGAAGCAAATATGGTCACTGCTATGGCAACAGCCATTACGGCCGGGTTTGCACCTGCCAGAAACGCGGTGGAAATTTGTCCGTTAAGCTTCGGGGCAACATGATATGCAAGCAGATACACTGCGGCACTAAAAAGACCGGCATAAACATATAGCGGTATGAGTTTGCGATTCCCTGCAAGATCCTGCAAAATATACCCAAATGCCCATAACCAAAACATGTTTGCTATAAAGCGGAAAACATGTTCATCGGTAAACATGAAAGTAAGCATGCTCCACGGCCGGCCAGCCAGGGTATGCAGGTCCGCCGGCATGGCAAACCAATTAAAAACGTTTTTATAAAATTCACCGGGATTGGGGGAAACTGAAAGATAAATGACGTAAATAAATTTGAGAATAACGAAAAGAACAGCATTAAAAATAACAAGCTGCATCAATGCGTTTCCATCTTGTGCGGCGTTCCTTTTGCGGTACTTATCCCTCATCACCTACGAAAGTTTTAATAAAATTACAAAACCAGTTGTAAAAAACGATATCATTTATCAATCGTTACTGATTATTTAACACCTGATCACCAAAAGAGTTTAGTAGAAATTGCTTCTGTTCGAACTCGATCTGTTCCAGATTATTACAAGAATCAAACCAACTATTGCGCCGCCAAGATGCGCCCAGTGTGCCACATTATCGCCCTGGCGTGGCGCAAAACTTCCAAACAGGTCAAGAAGCATGAAGCCCGGTATAACGTATTTTGCCTTAATGGGTATAGGTATGAACATTATGTACAATGAAGTATTTGGAAAAAGATAAACAAAGCCAGCCATCACACCCATGATTGCGCCCGATGCGCCAATGGCATAGCCGAAATCTTTCTGAAAAAACAATTGGACAAGTCCGGCCCCGATCCCGCAAATCATATAAAAAGTAAAAAACCTTTTGCTTCCCCAGACATTTTCAAGAATGTTACCAAACATCCATAACGCGAACATATTAAAAAGGATATGCGCAAAAGCTATTTGTCCGGCTCCGTCTATGGCTTCATGCATAAACATGTACGTAACCAATTGCCAAACTTTGAAATTTCCTGTGTCGAAACTCCACAAGCCTCCGTAAATTTCGAGGGGATAACCCTGTTTGGCAAATACTATTTGCGCAAGCCAAATCAATCCATTAATGATAAGCAGGTTTTTGATTACCGGTGTTAGCGTTTGATTCATATTTCTATATTAAAGTGCGCAAATTAATCTTAACAAATTAAAATCATCAGCCGTAATTCAAATAAGTGTGTTAATTTCTCAATTTCAGCTGAACCACATTCTCAATATGATGCGTATGCGGGAACATATCTACCGGCTGAACCTTGGAAACAACATATTTTTCATTCAGCAAATACAGATCCCTTGCCTGTGTAGCCGGATTGCAACTTACGTACACAACCTTTGATGCGCCCATTTCTAAAATTTTTTTTGTTAGTTTGTCATGCATGCCGGCGCGGGGCGGATCGGTAATGATGACATCCGGTTTGCCATGCTTGGTCAAAAACCCGTCATTACAAATATCAATCACGTCGCCGGAAAAAAAATGAGCGTGCGAAATATTATTCAATGCTGCATTCTCATTTGCATCATGTACTGCTTCTTCAATCAATTCTACCCCGATGATTTTCTTTGCCAGCTTACTTACAAAAATTCCAATACTGCCGGTTCCGCAATACAGATCATACACATTTTCATTGCCGGATAATTCCGCAAAATCTCTTGTAACCCGGTACAACCGTTCAGCCTGTCTGGAATTGGTTTGAAAAAATGATTTCGGTCCGATCTTAAAATAAAAATCTTCCAGGCGCTCTATTATAAATCCTTTTCCGCTATAAGTTTGAGGATGCAGGTCATTCAGGCTATCATTTCTTTTCGGATTGATCGTGTATAATAAAGTAGTTATGGCAGGAAATTGTTGCATCACATGATCAAGAAGCTGTTTTCTTTTTTCTTCATCGTCAAATCCCAAAATAATATTGACCATAATCTCTTCCGTGGTAGAAATTCTCACCTGCAGATTGCGTAACCAGCCTTGTTGAAGTTTGATGTCGTAAAAGGAACCGTCATGGCCAATAGCCCAGTCTTTTATGGCTTTTCGCAAACCGTTTGTCGGTTCCTGCTGCAGATAACAGGTATCGATATCAATAATTTTATCAAAAATTCCCCTGGCATGAAATCCGGCCACATTTTGCATAGCGGATACTCCCTCATTGCCCAATTCTTCTTTCAGCAAGAAACGTTTATTGCAGAAAGTATATTCCATTTTGTTTCGGTAAAACCTGGTTGCTGCACTGCCGATAATCGGTAGTAATTCAGGGATGGCTATTTTTCCAATCCTTTTTAATTGCTCTTCCACCTGTTTTTGTTTATAGGCGAGTTGATTTTCATAAGGAAGCATTTGCCATTGGCATCCTCCGCAAACGCCAAAATGAGAACAAAAAGGACTTACTCTCTGATCAGAAAACCGGTGAAACTGCGCTGCAAAACCCTCCGCCCAGTCTTTTTTATTTTTAGTTAGTTTTATGTCAGCCATATCTCCGGGAACAGCATTTTCAATAAAAACTACTTTGCCATTTACGTGCGCAAGCGATTTGCCCTCTGCGGCGTAATCTTCCACCAATACCTTTTCAAGAATTATATTTCCTTTTTTTCTTCTCACCGCGCAAAAGTAAACAGTCTGAACCGTGATTTGACGGATTTCTGGGATTACCGGGGCTTAGGGGAAATAGAATCATAATAATCATAATCAATCAGCGTTGTATCTTCTGAAAATCTCACTGTTCTATTATTGAATTAACTTCGCGATCAACACTTTAAAACCGGTTATGCGTTCAGGTAACATGTATCTTTTTGTATTCCTATTTCTTATTTCCGCTGCGGGTTTTGGACAGCAGGGTCATAATATTAAATTAACGTTAAAGCCGTACAAAAACAGCCTGATATACCTGGCTTATTACTACGGCAAGCTTAAGGCCGTTGCCGATTCAACCACGCTTGATGATAATAGCAAAGGGGCTTTTGTGGGCAAGGAAAAATTACCTGGCGGAATTTACCTGGTTGTTTCTCCAAAAAAGGAAATTTTGTTTGAAGTGCTTCTCGACAGCCAGCAGCACTTCTCCATCAGTGCAGATACGTTGGATATTGTACATAGCCTGACTTTCACCGGGTCACCGGATAATAGAACCTTCCAGGATTATACGGGGCTGGCTTCAAAAAATGGTAAAGCAATTGCGGACCTGCAAAAAGACTATGCCGCTTCAAAAACCAAACAGGATTCAACGACGACCATTGACCAAATAAAAAAACTGAACCAGGAGGTTCAGGATTATCGTGATGACATCGAAAAAAAATATCCCAATTCTTTATTGGCAACGATATTTATTACCATGAAGGAGCCCCCCATTCCGCCCGCGGATAAGCAACCCGGCGGGAAATACGACACGGCATTTGCGTACCGCTACTTTAAATCGCATTATTGGGACGGGGTTACATTCACCGATGACAGAATTGTGAGAACACCGATTTTTGAACCCAAGCTTGAAAAATATTTCAGAGACCTGGTTCCTCATATTGCTGATTCGATAAATAAAGAAGTTGACTGGATGCTTTTATATTCGCGTACAAGCAAAGAATTATTTAAATATTTGCTTGTTCATTTTGTCCAGAAATATGTTAACCCGGAATATATGGGTGAAGATGCCGTGTTTGTTCACTTGTTCAATAAATTTATCAATACCGGGCAGGCAGAATTTTTTACAGAAAAATACCGCAAATTCCTTAACGACCGCGCTTACAGCATGATGGCCAATTTAATTGGTGACCCTGCTGCAAACCTCGAAATGGTGGATTCCTTGAATAAACCAACTCCGTTGTATGGAGTGAAGGCAAATTTTATTGTTGTTTGTTTTTGGGATCCGACCTGCAGTCATTGCAAAGAAGAAGTTCCAAAACTTGATTCAATTTATAATGCAAAATGGAAGTCCGAGGGCGTGAAGATGTATGGCGTGATGGTGGATGGTGGAAAAGCCAACTGGGAAAGATTTATACAGGAACATCATTTGGAATGGATAAACGTATATGAAACCAAAGAGCAGCATGATGCCATTGAAGCGGCTGGAAAACCCGGATACAAACAATTGTATGATGTTTACCAGACACCCACTTTATTTTTACTGGATAAGGATAAACGCATCGTTGCCAAACAGCTTAGTTACCTCCAGTTTGATAAACTCATTACCCTGAAACTTAACAAAACCAAATCCAATTGATATGAGAAAGATGGTATTTTTCTTTTCGGTCATTACGCTTTTTATCGCCTCGGGCCTTGATGCTCAAACACTTTTCACCTATGGCAAAAATAGCGTAAGCAAGCAGGAGTTCTTAAAAGCTTTCAAAAAAAATAACAACGAAAAATCCAATTCCGAAAAATCTTATCGCAATTACCTTGAATTATACATTCGTTTCAAGCTGAAAGTGCAGGCGGCTTATGACATGAAGCTTGATACGCTGAGGACCCAGCAGACAGAACTTCAAAATTTCCGCAACCAGGTTGCCGACAGTTATATCAACGACAATGCCAGCATGAACAAATTGGTTAATGAAGCTTTTGAGCGCAGCCAAAAAGATATTCATCTGGCCCACATTTTTATTGCAACGCCAAAAAATGCAACTCCCGCTGACACATTAAAAGCCTTTCAAAAAGCAAACACGGCTTACGCGGAATTAAAAAATGGAAAAAAATTTGGAGAAATCGCAGCCAAATACTCGGATGATACAACCGCAAAGCAAAATCATGGCGATATTGGTTATATCACTGTTTTTACCCTGCCCTATGATCTTGAGAATTTAGCATACACCACAGCGTCAGGAAAGTTTTCAAAAATTTTCCGAAGCCATGCAGGCTATCATATTTTTAAGAATTTAGGAGACAGGAAAGCGATCGGTAAAATAAGAACAGCCCAGATACTATTTGTGTTTCCGCCCAATGCATCCGATGCGGTTAAATCGGATATAAAACAAAGGGCCGATTCAGTGTATAATCTGTTAAAGAACGGCGCAAATTTTGGAGAGCTTGCAAAAAAATACAGCGGCGATAACTTATCTTATCAAACCAACGGTGAACTGGCAGAATTCGGAGTTGGCAAATATGAAAAGACTTTTGAGGATGCCGCTTTTGCATTAAAAAAAGATGGCGACATCACCGAACCCGTCCTCACCACATTGGGATACCACATCATCAAAAGATTAAGGGCAAATCCGCTCTCTGCTACAGCCAACAAACCGACCATGGATGGATTAAAACAGTTGGTGCTGGCTGATCCGCGCGTTAACGTTTCAAAAAAAATATTGCTGCAGAAAATTCTTGCGGAGACAAATCTAAAACGTGCTGCTGTTGATGAAAATAGTTTGTGGATAATAACCGACAGCGCTTTGCGTAATAAAACAATCCAATCCCTCAATGGCATTGATAATAAAACCCTTCTGTTTTCTTTTCCTAAAAAAAATATTCTTGTTGCAGATTGGCTTGGTTATGTTAAGACAGCAAGAAACATTCCGGCGATCAGCAGTGGTAAAACATATAAAGAAGTTTACGAGCAATATTTGGAAACCACCGTTTTTGAATACTACCGCAACCACCTGGAAGATTTCAATAAAGATTTTGCCTTTCAACTCAATGAATTCAAGGAGGGAAATATGTTGTTTGAAATTATGCAGCGCAAAATTTGGAACCTTGCATCATTGGATAGCATTGGACTAAAAAATTATTTTGAAGCCAATAAAAATAAATACTGGTGGGATGCAAGTGCAGACGCCGTGGTCTTTACTTGTAATAACGAAACCGCCGCCAGCCGTGTTAAAAATAAATTGCAAAATAATATTGACGGGTGGAAAAAATTACTAGACGCTTCTGATGGTTCCACACAAGCTGATTCAGGAAGATTTTTATTAACGCAATTGCCAATACCCGAACAAAAAGGTTTTAACGAAAAACAGTTTACTTCTTTTGTAGTCAATCAACCTGACAACACCGTTACGTTTGCGTACATTATTAAAGTTTATAGTGAACGCTCCCCCAGAAATTTTTCTGAGGCGAGGGGTCTGGCGACAAACGATTATCAAAATTATCTGGAAGACAGATGGGTTGAAGAATTGAAAAATAAATATACCGTAAATATCGAGGAGGCTGTTTTTAAAAGTTTGAAATAAAAATTCGGTTCCGGGTTCAAAACATGGCGGTCGATGATTGAAATCTTTCACCTGATGACTTCCGACTCCCTTAGGGGGGCACTAAACAATTTCTTTGGCAATATTGTAAATAACCTTTGGTTTTCCCAGCGTGTAATAATGTAAAACCGGCACGCCTGCCTTTTTTAATTCTTTGCTTTGATTAGTCAGCCATTCGGTTCCGACTTTTTCAACTTCTTCATCATTTTTACATTTAATGATCTCATCGGAGAGATCGGCGGGAATATCCACATGAAAAACCTTTGGCAAAATAGTCAATTGCTTTTTGCTGGTGATTGGTTTTAATCCCGGAATAATGGGTATGTCGATCCCGATGCATTTGCAGGCTTTTACAAAATCAAAATATTTCTGGTTATCAAAAAACATTTGGGTGGTGATGTATTCCGCACCCGCATCGACTTTTGTTTTAAGATAATTTAAATCGGTCGTCAGATTAGGTGCTTCAAAATGTTTTTCCGGATAGCCGGCAACCCCGATACAAAAATTTGTTTTGCCCCCATTCTTTATATCTTCTTCCATGTAGATTCCATTGTTCATGTTCACCACCTGCTTCAATAGATCAATTGCATAATGATGCCCATCAATTTCAGGTTCGAAAGACGATTCATTTTTTGCAGCATCGCCGCGCAGGACAAGTACGTTGTCGATACCTAAAAAATTCAGATCGATCAATGCATCTTCGGTTTCTCTTCTTGTAAATCCTCCGCATATCAAATGCGGCACGGCGTCAACGCGATAATGATTCATAATCGCGGCACAAATGGCTACCGTTCCGGGGCGTTTGCGAACCTCAACTTTTTCAAAAGTTCCGTCCGCTTTTTTCTTGAACATGGTTTCGCTGCGGTGGTAGGTGACATTGATAAAAGAAGGCTTGAATTCCATCAGCGGATCAAGATGATCATAAATGGAATTAATGGTTTTGCCTTTGAGAGGAGGCAAAATCTCAAAAGAAATGCCGGTTCCTTTAGATTGTTCTATGTGTTCTATAACTTTCATGGTGAATGCGGAGTATCAAGTGGCAAATGACGAGTAGGACGCCCCCTCGTTTTTATCCCGCCTACCTGCTCAGTCTGCAAACATAATTCAATAGCCCAAGAACGCAAATAGCTGTTAAAGTATTTTTCCAAAATGCCATTTAAAATTCTTCCGGTATTTTTGCGCAAATTATTTTAATTGAGCCTTACCATACAAACAGACAGTCTTGTAAAGAAATACAGCGACCGGACGGTGGTTAACCATGTTTCTGTAAACCTTAAGCAAGGCGAAATTGTTGGACTGCTTGGACCAAACGGTGCGGGGAAAACGACCACTTTTTATATGGTCGTCGGTCTGATAAAACCTGATGAAGGCAATGTTTTCTTGGATGAAAAAAGCATTACCAATTTGCCGATGTATAAAAGAGCGCAAATGGGAATCGCTTACCTGCCTCAGGAAGCATCTGTTTTCAGGAAACTAAGCGTGGAAGACAATGTGAAAGCAATTTTGGAAATGACGAAGCTTACGAAAAGTGAACAGAAGGATAAACTCGAGTCGTTGCTGGATGAATTTGGGTTGAATCGTGTAAGAAAAAATAACGGCGATTCTTTGAGCGGGGGCGAACGACGCAGAACCGAGATTGCACGGGCGCTTGCCGTTGATCCGAAATTTATTTTGCTCGACGAGCCTTTTGCGGGCGTTGATCCGATCGCCGTGGAAGATATTCAAACCATTGTAGCAAAATTAAAATACAAAAACATCGGCATCTTGATCACTGACCACAATGTAAACGAAACCCTTTCCATTTGCGATCGCGCATATCTATTGATAGAAGGAAAGATTTTTAAACATGGAACGGCTGAAGAATTAGCCAGCGATGAACAGGTTCGCCGTTTATATCTGGGGAAAAATTTTGAACTCAAACGCAAAGATTATCTTCATGAAGAAGCAAGAAATGAAAGTGTATCAAACGCAGAATAAAATCTGTTCTCCCATGAACTTCGGGTTTTTTATTTGGATGCCGGAGCCAGTCTCTGAATGAACCATCACGGACATCCGTTCATGGCTCTTACCGCTTCCACGCCGGGTCCTGTAAGTGCAACCTGGTTGTCTGCTGCTGATTTTTTATTTTAACCTGAAATACATATCCCGATTTCCGCCTCTTTGATAACATTGATTTTTCAGCCTTTTAATCCATGTGGTTTTCATCTCAACTAAAGCGACATTTCATTTCCGCATACGCTGACATATTGTCAAATGAATTGACCGCCCCAGCAACACTGCGACGAAAACCTGCGCATGCGGGGACCTAATCCTGTTCCGGTAATTTTGGTTCAAATTCATAATTATTGAATTGTTAGTTTGCCGATTTCTCTTCTTTATGTGCCGATGATTCCTTACTTTGCTCTGGATGAAATTGTTGAGTCCCGCAATATCACGTCTGGCCAGGTTAAGGCATTGGCAAATTGAACAATGGCTGCAAAACCCCGTCGCCGTGCAGCGCGAGGTCTTGCAGGATCTTGTCACCAGCGCGCAATACACAGAGTTCGGGCGCAAATACAATTTCTCAAAGATTTTTTCTATCCGGGAATTTAAAAAGGCGGTTCCGATACAGGAGTACGATGATATAAAGCCCTACATCCAGCGGATCATGAACGGCGAGCAAAATCTATTGTGGAATACGCCTGTGAACTGGTTTGCAAAAAGCAGCGGCACAACAAGCGACAAAAGCAAATTTATCCCCGTGAGCGATGAAAGTCTGGAAGATTGTCATTACAAAGGCGCAAAAGATGTGCTGACGATGTATTATAATTTCAATCCTGATTCTGATCTTTTAACCGGCAAAGGTCTGGTGATTGGCGGAAGTCATAATATTATTCAGC
>DATGFZ010000455.1:0-9343 GCA_035308805.1 Puia sp.
CCGATGAAAAACACCTAAACCCTGAACCCTTAGCAAACCGTCCAATGCCCGAAACCCGGAAAACCAAATCGTCCCTTATCCTATGGAACAAGATCGTATCCTTTAAAAACCAGTTAAGATCCAACAATCCAAAGACCAATGATCACCACAACCAATCCCTGTTCTTAGCAAACCGTCCAATGTCCGAACCCTGGAAAACCAACATGTCCCTTATCCTATGGAACAAGATCGTATCCTTTAAAAACCAGTTAACGTCCGACAATCCAATGACCGTTGATGACCACCGTAACCCTTTATCCTTTGAAAATTGTCCAAAATCCCGGACCCTGAAAACCATTCTGATGATCCCTGTATTTGTCTTACTGTCCATTGTACTGTTTCGAAAAAACGGCATTTTTTCGCGCGATCTTTATCAGCCTGTGCTGATCGATATGCCCAGACCCCATGACTCAAAACCGTCGTACCGTTTAAAAAATCAGTCTGTCGGCATCTCACCTGAAACCAATTTCGCCGGAAAACAGTTCATGTATCCAGGTACAGGACCAATAAGTGCCCTATGGCACTTATTGGTCACATCAGAAAAAACCAATGATCCATTATTTACCGATTAATCCAACAAGCCGACAATGAAAAAATTTAACATTATCCTGATGGGCGAGCACCGGTTGATCCGGGAAGCTTGCGCAAGCCTGCTGAATGAAAAAGATGAATTGTCAGTTCTTGCTTCTGTGAGCAATTATACCGACAGTTCACTGACCGGTCTGAGTCCTGATTTGGTCATCGTCGCGGGTAATGCCGGCAATGTCCACGGCCCTGACCAGGTTTGTTTCATCAACCGCTTATTTCCCCGAACTCCTGTGATGGGTTTGTTCATGAGTCCTCATGTTGCCATTGCCCGGAAAATGATCCAGGCGGGCATGAAAGCTTACCTGACTTCCGATTCGTCGATCGTGGAGGTGTTCGCAGCCATTGACCAACTCAGGGAAAACAAAACTTATGTTTGCGACGAGATCAAGGACCTGTTATCAAAGCAACTGGCAAATGATAATAATCCTGAAAATAATACATTAGACAAATTTCAATTGCTTTCCTCAAGAGAATTGCAGATCATCGGATTTGTCAGGAACGGAGCGACCTCTAAAGACATTGCTTCTGAACTGAATATTACCTTCCGGACCGTTGAATCACACCGCCACAATATTCTAAAAAAACTGCAGATTAGAAATTCAACCTCGCTTGTAAATTATATGTCGTTCGGAGACGGATTGATGAGCGCTGTCTAAGATGGATTTTTTGCGATCGGAGAATAATGTGCCGACCCATTAAATTTATTAGAATAAATTTCACTATCCTCCATTTACCGGCCGGATTTTAAAAACCAGCACCATGGACTTTAATCATTTTGCAGGCATCCTGAAAACCATCCGCAAGTAAAGCTGTCGGTAACTTTAATCAACCGGAGAGACTGTGGCTGCCAACATGCGCTCAGTCATCGTTTATTCATTTCAAATAAATACGCCTGCTCGGAAATTGAAACCAGCGTGTGATAGGTAATCACCGCCAGAGGATTTTTAATGATGGTATTTCTCACGAAATCTTTTATCATATCCGGAAAGGGAGGTTTCAAATTGCTTTTGTAATAGGCGGTGCCGCTATTGATGTTGTCGCCGTTCTTATGTTCTATCCAAAAGAACCTGAAAAAATATATTGTCCTGGTTTCCATGAAAGAAAATGATAATAAGAGATAGAAAAGATACGCTTAAATTCTCCATAGGCCGGTTCAGCATCAGCAGGGATAAAAAATAGATCTAAATCGGATGTTCATGCCCGCATCCAGCACATGGAATGTCCTGCAAAATGACCGATCTCCCAACCTCAAAAAAAATCCATCATTGGTCATTGAAAAAAAATTGATCATTCAACACACATGGACTGCAAACGTAAAATCCCATGCTGCAGCAAGTCATCTGCTGATGTACGCAATCCTGATATCCCTGGACAGAAGGCGACTAACGTATAAGGATAACCCAAACATTTTCCTGCAGTCCCTGCACCAATTTATGCATCGCAAGATCAGGGAAACCGCCCCAAAACTTATGCACAATAGCGGGTGATTGTATATAAATTAACAATAGAAGGTTTACCTTGTGCACAATAAGACAAGCGCAGATAAAGTCTCTTTCTTTCCCACTTCAAAAAACGTCAGATTCCCTTTCCAGTGGCCTTGTAAAATTCAGTTTTTCCGCATTGTCCGTTTGCAATTAATCATTAAAATCATTTTATATGACAATGCTATTTTTTTTTATTGGATTGTGGTATTCTTCCTTATTTTTCCAGACATTTTTCCAGCACCGCTACGCCGCGCACCGGGCTTTTCGGATGAGCAGGTTTTGGGAACGCGCGTTTTTCATTTTTACCTACATCACGCAGGGATCATCCTACATGAGTCCGCGCACCTATGGGATCATGCACCGGATGCATCATGCCTATACAGATACCGAAATGGATCCTCACTCACCCAAATATTCGAAAAATGTATTTCAGATGATGTGGCGGACCAGGAAAATATTTGATGACATTTACGAAGGAAAAATAAAAGTGGAAGAAAGATTCACCAAAAACCTTCCTGAATGGTCCGGCTTCGATCGCTGGGCACATTCCCTTACCTCCAGGATTTTATGGGCAATCGTGTATGTCTTTTTGTTTGTGTGGCTTGCTTCCTCGCTGTGGCTGCTTTTGCTCTTGCCGATTGTGCTTGTTATGGGCGCATTCCATGGCGCGATCATCAATTGGTATGCGCATAAGTATGGATATTCAAATTTCAAGTTGAAAAATACTTCACGCAATTTATTTTCAGTGGATATATTTATGCTTGGTGAATCATACCACAACAACCATCACAAGAACCCCTCCTCCATAAACTTTGGCAAGAGATGGCATGAACTCGATCCGGCTTACCCGATTATTCTTTTTTTAAGATGGCTGCACATCATCAGGATGGGAGCGGTTAATTAGCAGACCCTTTCAATCGGTGGCATGATTTTATTTGTCAGGGCAAATGGCTGTTTTTTCCATGAGCCAAAAAAAATCCGGCTGAAACCGGGTGGCATCACCCATGATGCCCTCGCACGACGTGCCATTTTTGCGATGAATCCTTATTCGTGTAACACCAGGATAGCTTTTATGCTCCTGCTCATTACTTTATTTACCGTGCTTTTATTAAAAATCCGGTAAACCAAATTGTGATGATGTTTTACCAGGCAAAGAATATCGGTATCGCTGCTGATGATAAAATTCATGATTCCATCCGTCGGGTTATTTTCGGTGGAGTATTTAAAATCAAGTTCAACCTGATCAATCAGCTTTCTTAAATAGTTTTCACCTGCCTCATTGGTTTTCCAATCCAACCCTTCTGTAATATTGAGCACGTTTATTTTTTGTGATCCAAAAGCTTCTATAAGCTGATTGAGCGCAACCACGTCTTCGGGTGATAAATTGGAAGAAAAATCAGTCGCTAATGTCACCACGGGGTTTTTCGAAAATTTACTTTCCAAAGGAATAATTAAAGTGGGCGTTTTGGTTTTTTCAATCATCAGGCTTGTATTGCTTCCGAAAAGTCCGGCGATACCTGTTGAACCCATGGTGCCCATTACCAGCAATTCTACCGGGTTTGCCTGGATGTATTTGGTAATGACGCTGCTTAAGGAACCAACGTCGCAGATGGTGGTGATCTCCACGTTGCTGAATTCATCTTTATTGATAAACGTATTGGCCCATGCCGTTAACGCAAGTTTTTTATTGTTATAATAATCTTCAATATAGATGGCATTATAGGTATTGTTGAATACACCTTCCGTGGAACCGATGGCATGAATTACGCACAATTCCCGTTTAAGTATTTGCGCCAGTTCCAGCGCATACTGCAAAGCGTTACCTGCACAATTTGAAAAATCGCTGGCAACCAATATTTTTTTCATTGCTATAGTTTTAATGACTTGATTATTCTTTTTTCAAAAATTATACAAACAAATGAAATAGTGCAAACAATGTGAGTGCTAAAATAATGGAAACCGGCAAAGTTAATACCCAGGCCAGCGCAATATTTTTTAGCGTATTGTTATTCAGGTTTTTTGTCCCCTTTGACGCTACCATGGCGCCCGCAATTCCGCTGGACAATACATGCGTGGTGCTGACCGGCAGACCAAAGCCCGTGCTTAGGCCGATCGTGGCCGCCGCAACCATTTCTGCAGTCGCGCCCTGTGCATAGTTCAAATGTTCTTTCCCGATTTTTTCACCGATCGTAAGTACGATCCGTTTCCACCCGATCATGGTGCCGATGCCAAGCGAGATCGATATCGTTGCAATGACCCAAACGGGTGCGTAGTCCGTTATACTGGTCATGTGTTTGGAAGCATCTGCCAAGGTTGCCCTGTCTGCATCGGAGATCCGGATGTTCGTACTGGCAGATAAATTTTTGATTTGTTTTGAAACGGTCTGTATTTGTTTTCTGAATTTAAATGTCTGCGCGTCATCATTTTCATTTCTGTTGATGATCCATTCTTTGGTTTTTACAATCGAAGCCTGCAAACTATCTGCATCGTGATTATCGGTGTTCGTTGATGTGGCTCTTTGCAAAACCTGTTCTGTGTTGTTTAAAGAGAGTAATATTTTATCATTGGGTACAGAATGATCGAGCGCAAATTTTGCCGGTAAAAATGCGATCAGGATCAGCATCAATAATCCAACTCCCTTCTGTCCGTCATTACTTCCATGAAAAAAACTGACCAGGGTACAGGTCGTGATCAACAAAAGCCTGATCAGTATCGGCGGTCTGTCTTCCCCGGCAGGAATATGGAAAAGTGATTCTGCTTTGATAACATTTTTTAAAAAATACATGAGCAATGCCGCTGCGCCAAAGCCGAACAGCGGAGACATGATCAGCGACAGGCCTATTTCTTTTGCTTTGTCCCAATTCACGCCACCACCCCCATAATAAAATGTAAAGGCGAGACTTGCTCCGATCATGGCACCGATTAGTGTGTGGGAACTCGAGCAGGGAATTCCCAGGTACCAGGTGCCGAGATTCCAGATGATGGAAGCGACCAATACGGCCAGAACCATGCACGCACCCACTTTAACCGGAAGCGCCATCAATTCATTCAGCGGTACCAATTTTAAGATCCCCATGGCAACGGCGACCCCGCCGGTGAAAACCCCGAGAAAATTAAAAAAACCGGACCAGGGAACGGCGACCATCGGTTTCAATGCTTTTGTATAGATGACTGTAGCCACGGCGTTTGCCGTATCGTGAAAACCATTTACAAATTCAAATGCAACAACGCAAAGCAGGCAGATAAAAAATACGAACAAAATGGAACCGCTGAGATCAATTTTTCCAAGGAAAGGAAGCGTGATCTCATTTACAATAATGCGCATAATGGGAAAATATAAATAGTTAAGAATTGGTTGTAAGCAAATGACCAACTAAGAAATTGATTTTAGATTAAGGAATTGTTATGCTATCATTAATAAAAAGATTTTGAATCTGTCTTTTTATTTAATGGCTGCTTAATAGTAGCGTAAGAGAAAGTACACAGGGAGCTTATACCTTTCTTGTCTAAATATTTATTTTATGTCTAAAGAACATGCAGACCATCACAAAAAAGCTGCTCATCATGCTGAAAAAGCGGCCAAACATCACCAGGAAGCAGCAAAGCATTATGAAAACGGAGATCATCATGAGGCGGCACACCATGCGCATGTAGCTCACGCGCATCATTTGCACGCCGAGGATCATGCCAGGCATGCGGCAAAACATCATGAAGAAAGTCATGGTGAGTAATATTTGTTTGTCAGAATTTAATGGGAAAGCCGTGCTGAAACCTGATTCAGCACGGCTTTTTATTTGCGGATACTTAAGCACGACATGTGATCAATAGCATTGGCCAACAATCAGAGCAGTTATCGGTGGTCCATGATCGTTATAGCGTTTATTATGTATTGGGTTTGTTGATGCCCAGGTTTGCGCAGCGGTATCTTTCAGGAGATTCAATGACTTTGGCGATAAATGCAGCAAGGCTTTTTTGGGAAATGACCGAGCCTTTTTCCGGCTCATCTTTTTTGGTTGCTTTATAGTCCACTTCGTCATTGCTGGTAAACCAGCCTGGAAAGAGAATGATGTAATCAAGAGTTGAAGATTCAATCAGGTAAGCGGCTTGTGGGCATCCCTCCAGTTTCATTTAATATTTTCTTTTGCACGTTTTTTTTACGACAACGTTTCTATACATGACAACCCAGATATTCCTCATCGGTCACCGGGTCCAACCATTTCACAGGACCTTCCTCGCCAATGTTGGTGACGGCAATATGCGTAAAACTGCTGTCTTTCGTCGCGCCATGCCAATGCTCTGCATGAGACGGGATGATAACCACATCACCTGTTGAAAGGGCTCTTGCTGCCTGGCCCTTCTCCTGGTACAGTCCATTGCCATCAATAACCAGAAGAATTTGTCCTTTAGGGTGGGTGTGCCAGTTGTTTCTGCTCCCCGGCTCAAAAACGACATTGCCGATGGTATAAGTCCCTGTTTCATCCTTGGGGACCAGCATGGTCAGCCACGCTGTGCCGGTAAAATAATCAGGCGAAGTTTTTTCTCCTTTGGGGAAAATGCCCTGATGATTGTCAGTGTTGTCCATAATGTTTATTTAATTTTTTTTATATGCCTGTTGTTTTTTCCAACGCGTCAGGATAACGGTTACCCATAATTTTTATATGGTGAGAAGCATCCTCAATTTCCTGCAGTTCTGCCGTTGTCAGTTCAATGGAAGCGGCCGCGTTATTCTCGGTCAGGCGGTGCAATTTTGTCGTGCCCGGAATGGGAACGATCCAGGGTTTTTGGGCAAGTACCCAGGCCAAAGCAATTTGTGCCGGAGTGGCATGGCGTTTTGCCGAAAATTGATCGAGCAGGTCCAGGAGTGCCTTATTGGCGATGCGCGCTTCTTTGGTGTATCTGGGGAGAATGCTGCGGATATCGCCCTGACCGAAGTTTGTGGTCTCATCAATTTTCCCTGCTAAGAATCCTTTACCCAGGGGACTGAATGCAACCAGGCCAATGCCCAGTTCCTCAATGGTGGGAAGGATCTCTTTTTCATGTTGTCTTGTCCAAAGAGAATATTCACTTTGCAATGCGGAAACAGGCTGTACCGCATGCGCCCGGCGAATGGTGTTTGCCCCGGCTTCTGAAAGACCAAAATATTTTACTTTGCCTGCTACTATCAGATCCTTTACGGTGCCCGCCACATCTTCGATCGGCACATTGGGATCAACACGATGCTGGTACAACAGATCAATCACATCAGTTCTCAATCTGCTGAGCGAACCTTCAACCGCCTTTTTAATGGTTGCGGGGCTGCTATCAATGCCTGTGGACTTTCCGTCCTGGAATTTAAATCCGAATTTTGTGGCGATCACCACCTCCCTGCGGAATGGCGCCAGTGCTTCACCCACCAATTCCTCATTGTTATAAGGTCCGTAGACTTCGGCGGTATCAAAAAAATCAACACCCTCCTCGACGGCCTTACCGATCAATGCGATCATGTCTTTTTTCTCCGGAAAAGGTGTATAAGAAAAAGTCATTCCCATGCAACCGAGTCCGATCGCAGAAACTTCAAGACCGCTGTTTCCTAATTTACGTTTTTGCATAATGGCTGTGTTTTGTTATGATTTTTGTCTGATTTCATTATGGATTTGCCAGGATGACTTTTTTTTATCACCGTTTTGACTCCATACCAATCGCAACTACCTCAACAAGATCGAGGGCTTTCACCATATCTTTTGTCTGGTCTTTGTATTTTTTGAAGTGTGCTGTTTGCCTGTGCATCGCATAAGCACTGTCGCTGGCATATACTTCCAGCACAATGACATGTGTTGGATTATTTTTTTCGTAAACCGCATCGAGCGACAGCACCCCCTGCTCCAGGCGAACGGCTGCTTCCATTTCCTGCCTCAGGGCAGCCCGGTAATTTTCCAGCTGCACGGAATCAATGACCAGTTTTGCCATCCGCACGATTTGTTTTTTTTCCTGGGCAGCGACACTGCCGCACAAAAGAAAAGTCAGCGCCAACAGGAGAAAACCTAATGATGGGTATATTGTTATTTTCATGCAGATGGGTTGATATTAATTGAGTGACCGGAATTCGTTGGGAGATTGACCAACACGCTGCTTGAATAGCCGGGTAAAATGCTGCGGGTATTTAAACCCCATTTCAAATGCGATCTCACTGATTGATTTGTTCGCATCAAAAATTTTTTCTTTTGCCACATCAATCAATTTATCCTGTATATATTCCTGCGCAGATTTTCCAGTTTCCTTTTTTACCAGATCACCGAAATAATTTGCCGATAAATGCATTTGACCTGCACAATATCCTACAGCTGGCAGACCCAGAGCCTGCGGCTTGCCCGATTGAAAATAATCGTCAAGCAACGCTTCAAATCTGACCAGCACGTCTTTGTGGATGTTGTCCCGTGTAATAAACTGCCTGTCATAAAAACGAACGCAATAGTTGAGGAGTAATTCAATGTTGCTCACCATTAAATTTTTGCTGTGTTTATCAATTGCGTGCGATAATTCATACAGGATTTTATGAAAACATTCCAGCACCACCTGCTTTTCACGCTCGGAAACATGGAGCGCTTCATTGACATCGTAAGCAAAGAAATTATACTCTTTAATGTGCCTGCCCAGTGAGGTCCCGTGAATCAGATCAGGATGAAAGGCCAGTGCCCAACCTTTTGGCTGAACGGCTTTCATGGATTCATCGATCCCATAAACCTGTCCGGGCGCTATAAAAACAAGTGTCCCTTCTTCGTAATCATAATTACTCCGTCCATACTTAAGCTCGCCACATTTTACTTCTTTTAAAAAAACGATATAAAGACCCGAAACAAAGCGCGCGGGATACAATGGTTTTGATTTTGACTGATCCAGAACGGTAACCAACGGATGCAGCGTCTCCTGCCCTCGCCGGGAGTTGAACTGTGAAACGGTATCGAGTTTTATTATTTTTTCCATCACCGCTAAGTTTAAGCATCAAAATTAGTTCAAGTATGCATCCCGTTTCACATTTGACCTCCCAATCAGTAATAATGGTATGAAATAAAGTAATTCGTATAAATAGTCAGAGGCAAAGAAAAAAAATGATGAATAGCCTCAATTCCCATGATGAAGCAATACACCGGCGCGCAGGAGCGGAGGAAAAGAAGTGCCGGCTATCCGTAACCGTTATATTTAAGGATTGAAACCGGCAATTACTCAAAAAGGCCACCGATGCGGATCATGGTCAG
>DATGFZ010000456.1:0-2639 GCA_035308805.1 Puia sp.
GTTGGTATTTCCATCCTGGCCTTTGATGTATTCTCCTTTTACGGAAAGCAAATTGAGGTTGATGGCTGCTTCGGCGCCCCATCTTATTCTGTTTTGATTTTTTGTGGGCGATGAAGTAAACCTGTCAAATCCATTGTAGTATGATGTGCCGATGTCCAATATTTTAAACGGGTGCAACACAATGCGCGCATCAATATCTTTGGAAGAATTGTTATCCACTGTATTGATTCCCGCACCGTTTAACAAGGCTATATAATATTCGGCGAGATAACGATTTTCGATTCTTATAAAACTTCCGCTCAGTTGTATTCCGATGTCTCTTCCATTTTGATTTCCTATTGAATCAACCAGCCCGTTCGATGCATCTCCTTTTCTTGCCACCAACGCCGTTACCACCTGCGACCTGTCTATCGATTCCAAAGCCCGGTCCTGCGTCAGGTTTTCCAAAGAAAATGGAATCGTAAATTGCCCCGCTGTGATTTTTAGAAAATCAAAAGGTTTGTAGGAGATAAATCCGTCCAGTAAAGTAGGAGAGACCAAAGCACCGCCGGTTGGTGCCGTGCCTGTTGCTCCGGTTGCCCCGACAAAATCAATCAGCAATCGGTAATTCCATTTAGAGGAAAAGTCGCCCTGAAAGTCCAGCCTCGCGCGCCGTATATCAAACTCGCTATTCTTCCCCGACTGCTGATAATTTTGATAACGTACCTGCGTGTATCCGCTCAGACGAAGCAGCCGTCCGAGACTTAATGGAAAGGAATCAAGCCGCGCATTATAGTCACGCTGCTTTACCGCATAAGATGAACGGATGGAATCAGCTTCAGTCTGGGTGATCGTTCCTTTACTGGTCAGCAGGCTTAGCAGGTCATCTGCCGTTTGCGCTTTTGCAGGGGATAAAGCAGTCATGAATGCGATGAATGTGCACAGTGAAATTCGTCTCATAAAATCAATGTTGGTTTATTAGTCTATTAATTTTGTAGGGTAATAAATAAAAAAAATTAATTCATATGGATTGGTTGGTCCCGCAGGGGACATCGGTAACTCTTTGGCGTATCCGTACGGTTGGGTTGCTGTGGGAATAATTGTTGTGTCATCGGACAAATATATTAATATCCTACTAATTTAGTAGACTTTTAGTAAATATTTTTTTTATTTTTTTTGATGCATGGATTTGAACATCCCGGGAAGCTCCGTACCGCCGGCAGTTTCCTGTATGGCAATCATGCTATGGAGCGTTTTATTCGCAGTAGCCAAAACATCATACCCATTCCTTGCGCAGGGCATAATCCCCAAAATGCTCATTTTCTTTTTTTTCATTTTTGAATGACGTGAAAAGAATATCCAGTTCAGCAAGAATGGCCGCTTCGTCAATATTTTCTTTGTAGATCTTGTTTAGCCTTGTTCCCTGGTAATCGCCGCCCAGGTGCAGGTTGTATCTGCCCAGCGCCGTTCCCACAAAACCAATTTCAGCCACCGTGGAGCGTCCGCAACCATTCGGGCAACCGGTCATGCGAATGATGATTTCTTCTTTACCTAAATCGTATTTGTCAACCAGGGATTCGATTTTTGTGATTAATACCGGCAGGTAACGTTGACCCTCTGCCAGCGCAAGGGGGCAGGTATTCAGCGCAACACAGGCCATGGAATTTTTTCTGATCAGCGAGGAATGCCGGGTGTGTTCATCGATCCCGTATTTCTTCAGAATTTTATTTATGGTCTCCTTGTCTTTTTGGCTGATGTCTGAAAGAATTACATTTTGATTTCCGGTAAAACGGAAATTTGCCTTGCCGGTTTTTGCGACCTCATACAAGGCAGATCTTAAAAGTACGTTTTCATCATCAAGCACCCTTCCATTCTCCACGAAAGGCGTGTAGTACCAGAGACCGGCATGGTTTTGTTGCCATCCGTAATAGTCCTTTCTTTCCGTAAAAATATAGGGACGTGCTTTTTCCAACGCAAAGCCGATCCTTTTTTCCAGTTCACTCGTGAACCAGTCAATGCCGAATGTATCCAAAGTATATTTTAATCGTGCCAGTTTCCGATCGCTGCGGTTTCCATGATCTCTTTGTATGGTTGCAATTTCATAAACCGTTTTCAGGATATTTTCTTCACCGGAAACAAAACCAATAACGGTTGCCAAACGCGGGTAGGTGAGCGGGTTGCCATGGGTGGCTGATAATCCCCCGCCCACAGCGACGTTGAAACCTTTTAGTTCATTGTTTTCGATGATGGCAATCAATCCGACATCATTGGCGAACACATCAATATCGTTATTGGGCGGAATGGCGATGGCTATTTTAAATTTACGTGGCAGGTATCGATCCTGGTAAAGTGGATCTTCTTCATCTTTTTTGTCAGCTATTTTTTCCTCATCGAGCCAGATCTCATAATAAGCTTTTGTTTTTGGCATTAGCAGGTCGCTGAGTTTTTTGGCATATGCATGCACGGTAGCATGAATGGGGGATTGCCGGGGATGTGCAGCACATAGGACGTTGCGGTTCACGTCGCCACATGTTGCTATGGAATCTAATTTTGCCTCGTTGAAAGATTGGATGGTCGGCTTTATTTTTGATTTGATCAGCCCGTGCAGCTGGATAGTTTGCCGGGTGGTGATTTTTATGATCCCTGTTGTATTTTCCCCC
>DATGFZ010000457.1:0-1627 GCA_035308805.1 Puia sp.
ACCGAATCCGTACGGCAGCTGGGGCTGACCTACAAAGAGATGGAAGCCATGGGCATGGCAATGCCCGTGGTTGAATTACACATAAAATATTTACGCCCCGCTCACTATGATGATTTGCTTAACGTGAAAACGATATTGAAAGAATTGCCCGCAGACCACCGGATAGAATTTCACCAGGAAGTATATAATGAAGCGGGGAAATTATTGACAACGGGAAAAGTGGTTCTTTTTTTCATGAACATAAAAACAAAAGAAAAAACAACCATGCCCCCGCAACTTGAAGAAAAATTAAAGCCCTATTTTAAATAGTCACGGGTCACAAAGGAATGGTCTCACGGGCATCCCTAACCGGACAGACCGGTCGGGCCAATCCGTCTGCATGCCCCCATGGACACAGACGGGAAATAAAAATCAGTTATGGAAAAAATTTCTGCAAGCATCATTACCATCGGAGATGAATTGTTGATCGGCCAGGTCATTGATACCAACAGCGCCTGGATGGCCCGGGAATTGAATGCCATCGGCGTTTGGGTAAAGCGCCGGATAGCCGTGGGCGATGACTGGAACGAGATATGGAATGCCCTGGATAAAGAAAACAACGAAGCGCATATTGTTTTAATTACCGGTGGCCTCGGCCCTACTGCTGATGACATCACCAAACCTTTGCTGGGTGCGTATTTTGGCGGGAAAATGGTTGTGGATGAAACGGCGCTGGCAAACGTAAAATATATCTTTGAGAACGTATTGAAGCGACCGCTGATCGAACGCAACCTGAAACAGGCCGAAGTTCCGGACGCCTGCACCGTCATTCAAAACAAACGCGGCACAGCACCGGGCATGTGGTTTGAAAAAAACGGCAAGATATTCGTCTCCATGCCCGGAGTACCTTATGAAATGAAAGGGATGATGACTGATCATGTCCTTCCCGCATTGCAGAAAAGATTTGTGCTTCCTTTTATTACACACAGAACGCTGCTGACTGCGGGCGTGGGAGAATCATTTTTAGCTGAACACATCATTTCCTTTGAAACCCAGTTACCCCCAAACATTAAACTTGCCTATTTGCCCAATTATGGAATGCTGAGGCTCAGGCTGACGGCAACCGGCGATGATTCAACAGTCACCGAACAGGAAATAAATGCGCAATTTGAATCGCTAAAAAAATGGACCGCACCGTGGATCGTTACTGACAGCGACCTGACGCTGCAGGAGGCGCTGGGAAAATTACTCATTCAGAAAAATAAAACCGTATCCACCGCTGAAAGCTGCACGGGAGGCTATATTGCACACCTCATCACTTCGGTTCCGGGGTCGAGCACCTATTTTACCGGCAGCGTGGTGAGTTATGCCAATGAAATAAAACAAAATCTGTTGCAGGTAAAAAAAGAGACGATCGCCACCCTTGGCGCGGTGAGCGAAGAAACCGTTCGTGAAATGGTGAGGGGTGCATTGACGTTATTACATGCGGATTATGCCATCGCCACCTCAGGAATCATGGGACCCGGCGGCGGGACTGCCGAAAAGCCCGTCGGCACCGTATGGGTTGCCGTCGGTAACCACGAAAAAACAATAGCCCAAAAATTTTATTTCCGGTTTAACCAGGAACGAAATATTGAATTGACAGCAA
>DATGFZ010000458.1:0-2671 GCA_035308805.1 Puia sp.
CATGCAGCTTTACCGGATCAAAAACGCAAAGCCGGGCATTTTTGTACGGATAAGATATGCCTTACATCTGCCGCAGTATCTAAGTTATCTTATTTGCGGAAATCCTGTTTCAGACATGACGAGCATCGGTTGCCATACCAACCTCTGGAGCTTTGAAAAAAACGAGTATCACCGGTGGGTTGAAGAGGAAAAAATTAGGGGAATCCTGGCGCCGATTGTTTCTGCTGACAGCACCAGCCAGATTGCTTTGCAAGGCCATCCTGTTGCGGTTGGCACTGGATTGCACGATAGCTCTGCTGCGCTCATTCCCTATTTACAATGTATGGATGGGCCTTTCGTGCTGATATCCACCGGCACCTGGTGCGTCAGCTTAAATCCGTTCAGTCATGCGGCACTGACCGTTGAACAACTGCAAAACGATTGCCTGACTTACCTGACCCATGAAGGGAGACCCGTTAAGGCATCGCGGCTTTTTGCCGGTCATGAGCACGAGGAGCAGACCAAAAAATTATCTTCCTATTTTAATAAGCCAGCGGGGTATTACAGCAGCCTTGCCTTTGATGAGCATTTTTTAAAAGCCGGCTTTGCGGGCGATGATCTATCCCGATACGGCAGCTACGAGGAAGCTTATCATGCGTTCGTGCAGGGCCTCGTGAAAAAACAGGCTGATGCCTTGCAATTAATTTTGGAGGGCTCCGTGGTAAAAAGGATTTTTGTTGACGGAGGTTTCAGCAAAAACCGGGTGTATATGCATGTGCTGAGTCGTTTTTTTCCGGGGATGGATGTTTTTGCGGCTTCCATCCCGCAGGCCTCAGCGATCGGCGCAGCGATGGTCATCCATCGGGCCTGGAATAAAAAAATCTTACCTGACCAGGTGATCAGTCTTGACCGGTATGGCGATAAAAAATCTATTGTTTAAAAAATATAAATGAAGATACCATGAGAAAAAACTTCCTGATCGCGGGTCTGCAAATTCTTTCCCTTGCCCTCTGCGCGCAAACAAAGGTCGCTAACCTGATCTGTGAAAACCTTGTCAATCCCATGGGTATTGATGCAGTGCAGCCGGGGTTTAGCTGGCAGCTGATATCGGGCAAAAGGAATACGATGCAAACGGCCTATGAGATCAGGGTGGTCGATGGAAAAAGAATTGCCTGGAGCAGCGGGAAGGTGGTGAGTGATTCGTCTATCCATGTCCGTTACCAGGGTGAGGAACTCCGGGCGGCAAAAAGATATTCCTGGCAGGTGCGGGTTTGGGACAACGATCAAAAGGCCTCTGGCTGGAGTGCGCCTGCGTTCTGGCAAATGGGATTGCTGAAGCCATCCGACTGGACTGCTAAATGGATCGAAGCCGCATCAGCAGATACCGTTGACAGGATCACGCCCCTGATCCGCAAATCATTCCAGGTCGGCAAAAAGATCCGGCACGCCACGGCCTTCATCAGCTCGCATGGGTTGTACGAGGCCTGCATCAACGGAAAAAGGATCGGCGACGCTTACCTGACGCCAGGCTGGACCTCCTACAACAAGCGCCTGCAATACCAGACCTATGAGGTGACCGCATTATTGCAGGATGGTGGCAATGCGGTGGGCGTGATGCTGGGCAACGGCTGGTACCGCGGGTACCTGGCCTGGGGAGGCAACAAGGATGTCTATGGAAAGAACCTTGGGCTTTTGTTTCAATTGGAAATCGCCTATGATGACGGAACCAGCCAAATGATCGTCTCTGATGATTCCTGGAAATCGTCCACGGGAAATATCCTGTATTCGGAAATTTATAACGGAGAAATAAACGATGCAAGAAAAGAAAAAATGCGCTGGTGCCATGCGGACTATGATGATGCAGGCTGGCATCCGGTGGTGGTGAAAGATTATGACAAATCCATTCTCGTTGCCACGCAAAATGAGCCGGTAAGAAAACATGAACGGTTCAAACCGGTGAATGTGCTAACGACGCCAAAAGGAGAGCAGGTGATTGATTTCGGACAGAACCTGGTCGGCTTTGTCGAATTAAGCATAAAAGGGAAGGCGGGTGATACGATAAAAATTGCTCATGCCGAAGTGCTCGATAAATCCGGAAATTTCTATACCGAGAATTTGCGCGCGGCAAAAGAGGAGGATATCTATATTTTGAAAGGAGGGGGAGAGGAATATTTTGAACCGCATTTCACTTTCCAGGGTTTTCGGTATATCCGCGTGGAAGGCTTTCCCGGAAAATTATTGCCGGAAGATTTTACCGCGGTCGCGCTCTATTCGGACATGGAGCCGACGGGAAGTTTTTCCTGTTCCAATCCCCTCATCAACCAGCTCCAGCACAATATCCAGTGGGGCCAAAAGGGAAATTTTTTAGATGTGCCCACCGACTGTCCGCAGCGTGATGAGCGTCTGGGGTGGACGGGTGACGCGCAGGTCTTTTCCCGCACGGCAACCTTTAATATGAATGTCAATAATTTTTTTGCCAAGTGGCTCAAAGATGTGGCAGCCGATCAGTTCCCTAGTGGAAGCGTACCTTTTGTCATCCCCAATGTACTTGGCCCGGGCGCCGGCGGCTCCACGGGCTGGGCTGATGTGTCCACCATCATTCCCTGGAATGTATATCTCGCTTACGGTGACAGGAAGGTGCTGGAAAACCAGTATGCGAGCATGCAGCGCTGGGTGGACTATATGACGGCAT
>DATGFZ010000459.1:0-3939 GCA_035308805.1 Puia sp.
CGGGCTATGTTTTCTGCAAAAACCATCAAAGCTCTTCCCACTCCTTTACCCTGGAGACTATTGGGGACAGCCATTTGCCGCAGCCGGACGATTTGGCTATCCACTTTAGTAAGCAGGCAGCATCCCAATAATTTGTCATCTTCAAATGCCCCGATCAGCACGTCATCCTTTTCTTTCTCCAATTCATCCACCGTAAATGACAACCCAAGAGGCTTACGCAGCATGTCATTCCGCAACTGAACCATCTGGTTATATTCTTTGGTTCCGTGATCAATCATCTTTAGTGCCATGCCGATAGTTTAAGTAGTAATATATTTCGAAGTTATTTAAATTTTCAAATTTTGAGACGAGAAATGCATGGCAAAATGGAAATACATTAAAAAAGCAGCAAAATGTTGCAAAATCTCCTTGAGGTCAAAATCCTGAAAATGTATCTGAAACGTGGGAACAAACAGGCTTTATTAATGTTCATTTCCGAAGTATTTTTTCCAATGTTCAAAATAAAAAAATGTAGTTTATTGCGTTTAGCCCAAAAATTATATTTTTGCACCCGTAACTAAACTTTACAAAAATGTCAGACATCGCTACAAGAGTAAAAAAAATAATCGTTGATAAGTTAGGAGTCGAAGAAGCGGAGGTTACCAATGAAGCTTCTTTTACCAATGATTTGGGCGCAGATTCACTAGACACGGTGGAATTAATTATGGAGTTTGAAAAGGAATTCAACATTTCCATTCCTGATGAACAGGCCGAAACGATTACCACGGTAGGACAGGCAATTGCGTACCTGGAAGAACATGCTAAGTAAGAACAACTAAGTTTGTTATATCTCTTTAAGAATCCGCCTTTCAAAAGTGTTTACGCTTAGAAGGCGGATTTATTAATTAAATAAATTCCGCAAAATCATTATGCAATTAAAAAGGGTTGTTGTAACGGGTATCGGGGCGCTAACACCACTTGGAAATAATTTGCATGATTACTGGAATAATCTGGTTAATGGGGTTTCCGGGGCAGATCTTATTACCCTTTTTGATGCATCAAAATTCAAAACAAGGTTTGCCTGCGAATTAAAAAACTTTGACCCCCTGGCTTATCTTGAAAAAAAAGAAGCAAGAAAACTTGATCGTTTTTCCCAAACTGCCATCATCGCCAGCGACCAGGCAATTGCAGATGCCGGAATAACTAAACAAAATGTGACCAGTGAAAGGGCAGGCGTCGTAATTGCCAGCGGCATCGGAGGATTGATAACTTTTCAGGATGAAGTGATCAATTTTGCAAAGGGGGATGGCACTCCCCGTTTCAACCCTTTCTTCATCCCCAGAATGATATTGGATATTGCATCAGGTCATATTTCGATGCGTCACGAATTTCGCGGACCAAATTTCGCGGTGGTCAGCGCGTGCGCTTCATCCACCAATGCGATCATGGAAGCATTCAATTTGATCCGTTTGGACATTGCGGAGGTTATGCTGACCGGCGGGACCGAAAGTGTGATCAGCCAGGCAGGACTCGGAGGATTTAATGCCATGAAGGCGTTGAGTGAAAGAAACGATGATCCCAAAACTGCGAGTCGCCCCTACGATAAAGACCGGGATGGTTTTGTAATGGGCGAAGCGGCAGGCGTGTTGGTTTTGGAAGAACTGGAACACGCCAAGGCCAGGGGTGCTAAAATTTATTGTGAAATTGCAGGATGCGGGGCGACAGCCGATGCCTATCACATCACCGCCCCACATCCGGAGGGGCTGGGCGCTAAAATTGTTATGCGGGTTGCTTTAAGAGATGCGGGAATGGAACCCGAAGACATTGATTACATCAACACGCACGGAACATCTACGCCGTTAGGGGATATTGCAGAAGTTAAAGCCATTGTTGATGTATTTGGGGAGCACTCTTTTGACATTAACATCAGTTCCACCAAATCCATGACGGGACACTGTCTTGGTGCCGCCGGCGCCATTGAAGCGATCGCCTGCATCATGAGTGTGATAGAAAATAAGATTCCCCCCACCATCAACCATTTTACAGATGATCCCGAACTCAATCCGGGATTGAATTTTACATTCAATAAGGCGCAAGAACGAACCGTAAATGCCGCACTGAGCAACACATTCGGGTTTGGAGGTCACAATGCCTGTGTGATCGTAAAGAAATATATTGACTGATAAGTTATTTTTTTTCATTCCCGCCTTTCTTAATTTTAACCGGCGCAAGGAGTTTTATTTTTTAACTGTGCAAAAATTTTGTAGCTTTTACTTGTGGGATTACTGGACAGAATCATAAATAACGACAGTGCCGCTGTTTCATACAAAAAACAACTGCGCAATGTCTTGGGATTTGTTCCCGGAAAATCCGTATTGTATAAAACCGCGCTGACTCACCGTTCCTTAAAAGATGCTTCTGATGAGAATAATGAGCGCCTGGAATACCTGGGTGATGCGGTATTGAGCGCAATTGTTGCTGATTTTCTTTTTAAAAAATATCCATATAAAGAAGAAGGTTTCTTAACCGAGATGCGTAGCAAAATGGTAAACCGCAACCAGCTCAACGATATTGCCATCAAAATGGGATTGAGAAAGATCACCCAGTTCAACAAGTTTGATAATTCGCTTAAGATGAGCCAGATTTTTGGGAATACCCTGGAGGCGGTGGTGGGCGCCATTTATCTGGATAAGGGCTTTATCAAAACCAGGCAATGGGTTGTGGAACGCATCATACAACCTCATCTTTTTATGGAGGAACTGGAAAATCTGGAGATCAATCATAAAAACAAACTCTACGGCTGGGCAAATAAAAACGGGAAAGTGCTGGATTTTGAAACCCTTGAAGAAAGAATTGAAGGTGGCAGGCGGTTATTTACAGTTGGCGCAGTTGTTGATGGGGAATTACTGGCGCAGGGACGGGCTTACAATAAAAAAGATGCCAGCCAGATCGCAGCTCAGGAAGCGATTGATAAGCTGGGTCTCAACAAAGTCGATAGCCCTGAAGAATAGCTCCAGATACCCTACTGATTTTATATTTAACTTTCCAAAAAAAATGTTCACATTTATGCCAAAAATGTTTATAAATCAGAATTTTTATTATATTTGTGGTGATCCCCCTTCTTCGTACCCCCATAATCTTTATTGAGCATTAAGAGTGATAAAGTGATTTGTCATTAATTTAGTGTACTATCCAATCTTCTGTGTGTTGCCACAACCATTTAATCATTTTGATCTTTTTATTACAAATTAATGAATTATGAAAAAATTTTACTCTATTGTCACAGCAATGATTTTGCTTTTTTGTTTAGGGTCGAAACCCCTTTCTGCTCAGATTGTGGGACTAAATTTGACTCCAGGTAACGGAACTACATGGTCTGGTGACGTAGGAGCTGGGGCCACCTGTACGGGATGTACGATCACTCTTTCAGGAAACAACACGTTTACATTTGATCAGACGCTAACGTTGATTAATTCAACAATCAAGGTCACAAACAATTCAAGACTGATCATTGCCACAACCCTGACCCTGCAGAATACCCACATCATCGTGGGAGACATTAATTCGACAGCAAGCACGGCAAATATTTTTATAAACAGCGGTGCAGCTATTCGGGTCAGCGACGCTTCTTCGTATGTAAGGCTTGGAAATGTAAACAATTATATCAGTGGTGGTACAGCTAACCCTGCCGGTCAGATTCAGTCCCCTACGACCATTACCATTTTTGGGTTTACGTTTACTGTGAACACGGCATTTTATACAGCAACAGGATCTAGTGCAGCAAGTCCTTATAACCTGAACTGCGGCGGTGCAAATCCAAACAGCTGCAAAAACGGATTTGTTTACGGCCCCGTTATCAGTTCGCAAAAATCAGCCGGCGGCTTTGTAACGTATACCACACTGGGAGTGGATTCACCGCTTCCTGTCGTTCTGGGCAGTTTCTCTGCCAGCCTGACTGCG